>NZ_JAEUWV010000029.1:0-12915 GCF_024102595.1 Corynebacterium lipophilum | reverse complement strand
CGGCTGCCACACCGAGGATTTCCCGTCGGGGGCTAGATATATGCTTCCGGAGCATATACTTTCCGGAAACCTACAGGTCAATCCGTGAAAATCCGCGATTCCGGACACACTTTTTGACCCTTAACCCCCAAAAGACGCACCCCTTGAAGTCTAGTCCTTTGCTGACCTGTGCGTATATTGGTCACGTTTTCTCGGATTGCGTCTCTTGGCACTCATTTCCTCATTGGCCATCAGTGAACTGGGGAAACAAAAAAGGGGGACCCGCTGCTCTCAGCTTTTGCAAGGTTTGCCCGGTGTGTGTTGGGGGTGCCTCATTGATTTGGACTAAGGGCGCAGGTCGGAGGGGGCGTCGATAGTTGGAGCGGTGCGAAGAGGGGATTTGCGATTCTTGCGCTGCGTATATGTAGCTCTTAGCTTGAGCTGACGGTGGTAAACGACGTATATTTGTACAGATTACTTAGGAGAAGTCTGTGCGCTCGCTCCTAGGCTTCGAATTTCTCTCAATAACGTACGAATCAGGAGACCATAATGACCGGAAACGGTAAGTCCGGACGCGGGCTGTTTTCCAGCATTCGCAAAGCGGCCGTTGCTACGGCGACCGCTTTCTCTTTAGCTATCGGTGGGATGGCCGTCCCGGCGGTGAGCGACCACGCCGCCGAGGTGGCGCTGCCGTCGGCGTCGGCAACTGTTATCACTGATTTGCCCATTCAGCAGGCAAAAGTGACTAAAAAGGGGCAGCGAAAAATTTCGTGGGCGATACAGTCTGTAGGGTCGGCGCGATATCCAATCCCTATCTCCGGGATTTTTACAATCACTCCTTGGCTGGAGTCCAAAAAGCCGATCGTGCCGATCGGTAAGGTAAAAGTCCAGATCAAGCAGGGTGCTGAAGTTGTTGAGACTCTAGGCGAGTTTGATTTTCCGATCACCTCTGACGGGAAGTCCTATAAGCTTGATCTCTCCTCCAAGTGCACCACCTCTTCGCCTTGTTACCTCCCACAGTCTGACGTCCACTCATTGTGGATTGAGTCTGCGAACGATCTCGATCGAAAGCTCTTGGGAAACTTCGAGCAAGGTCGCCTTCAGGGAGGCTTTGGGCACCGTGAAGCTGAGGAAAAGAAACCAGAAGCCCCCAAACAAGGTTGGGTAGCGGGCCTTGTACAGGTACCGAATGGCTACTCGGCCTCCGATGTTGACCTGAAGATTGATGGGCGCCCAGTTCAAGTTGGTGGCAACGGCTGGTTTGTGAGCGAGAAGTTCAATGCTGGGACGTACGGCTGGGAAGCTCGCCTGAACGATAAGACTTCAACGTCAAGCGGTAGCGTTACAATCAGTGCTGACCAGCAGTCCTACCTCAATATCAAACTTGAGGAGCGCAAGGGGACCGTTTTGGTCCATATGCACGATCGTCATGGCTACCCGCTGTGGAACACGGGAGGTAGCCTGCAGATCAAACGTACCGACCTTGGCCCGAGTAACGGAGCTTCAATTGACCATGGGAATTGGTCGTCGACTGAACTAACCGGAAGCTACGGCGACTACCAAATTTGGTACAGCGGCTCGGATGAGTACTTCCCTACATCAGCACAGTCGTTCAATATCCCAGGGAACCGGCCAAGTGAAATCAGGTTCTACCTGCAGCGCAAGGAGGTAAGCGGTAGGGTTTACCTGCCGTCTGGTTACTCGTTCAATGCTGCGCAGGGGCTTACCCTCACAGTGTTTGACCAAAACAAACGCGAGGTCCGGAAGGTATCTCTCCTGGACTCTGGGGATTACAAGATTCAGGGTCTGGACAATGGAAGCTACCGCTTCCAGCTCTCTGGTGACTACATCAATACCGTTTCACGAACGGTGAATATTAGTAACCGTACGATCGACGGAGTTGACTTCCGACCAACGTTGAAAGAGGCCCGCGCTAAGGTAGAGATCCAGGTCCCAAGCAACGAGAACTTTGATGGCGGAAAGATTCGCCTGAAATACAACAATCAGACTTGGGGTGACTACCCATACAAGAATCAAGCAGGATACGACCTCGGTGTTGTCAACCCAGGTGAGGTATCCGTCCAGCTGATCGACCGGAACGGAAAGGTCGTAGGCAGCGGTTATGAGTTCGTGCTTCCAGGCGAAACTAAGATTGTGCGCGCCACAGTGTCCAAGACGCTGGCTTCCTACCAGGGCGTGGTGCTTGACCAGTTCGATAAGCCAATTTCTGGTGCCACGGTCTCTGTAAACGGCAAGAGCGTGAAGACGGACGGTCGCGGCCAGTTCGTTGTTGCAGGCGTGAAGCCCACTGCGACAGTTCAGGTCAAGGTCGATGCAATTGATAACTACACCTACGAACTGAATACGTCAGTGCCTGTCAATAAGACTGAAGGCGGCAAAACCTACGATCTTCCTGACCCGCTGAAGCCGAACTTTATGACGAAGGAACTCCTTCTCCAGTTCCTCGGCGGTGAAGAGGGCGCTGCGGGCGTGACGTGGGAAGTCGCTCCGAGCCCGAACCATAAGAAGGCAAACGGGGCTGAAGGACGTAAGGGCGTCACTGATAAGAACGGCTTTGTCCAGCAGGTGCTGTACCCAGGCACCTACGATCTCAAGCTGACTTCTCCGAAGGGCGACCTGGGCGACAAGTACACGTTCGAGAATGCTCCTCGAACCGTCACGATTGATCCCAAGAATGGCATGCAAGTCCAGGAGATCACGCTGAAGAAGAACCCAGGCGAGATCAACGGTCGCGTCATCTACGACGATGGCAAGCCAGTGGTGAATGCCGAAGTTCGAGTTGGCAATGAGACGGTTCGTACGAACTGGAACGGCTACTACACCTTTAACAGGGTCGCGGCTGGTACTGACTCGGTAACCGTTGCTGCCGCAGGTGACGGCACCTACGCAGAGGCCTCGCAGAAGTTCTCCGCGCTCAAGGCAGCGGAGAGGAAGACTGTCGAAGACATCAAGGTCGACCGAGCAACCTCCCGCATTGAAGGCACCGTCCGCATCGACGGGAAGCCTGCTTCGGGTGGTGTCTCGGTGGAAGCAAAGGGCCAGAACGGCGCGTACATCGACTTCGGTGGCGTTGACTCGAGCGGTAAGTTCTCCTTTGCAAATACCGGTTCCGCGAAGCTGCTGCCAGGTAAGTACGAGGTCACGGTCCGAAACTCGGGTGATGGCCGCTTCGACGAGACGACCAAGTCTGTCACCGTCAAGCCTGGAGAGGCTGCAAAGGTTGAGTTTGACCTCAAGGAAAATCGCGCTCCAATTGTCGCGACCGTCCGTAATGAGGCCGGCGAGCTAGTCAGTGGCGCAAAGCTGACTCTCAAGGACGTTGACACTACCTGGACCGAAGGCGAGCGCGGCGTGTACACCTCGGGCAACCTGCCTGCTGGTGAGTACATCGTCCAGGTTGAGGCAAACGACACTCATGGTTCGACGCAGGGTAAGGTCACCGTGAGGTGGGCTGCAGGTGGCCGCGCTAACTACATCGTCACCCGTAACCCGGGCACCGTCACGATTAACGTCACTGACGATGCAGGGCAGCCAGTAAACGGTGTGAAGGTGCGGCTTAAGGGCACGCAGTCTGACGCTTACAAGACGCAAATCAACAAGGACTTGACCACCGCAAACGGCAAGGTCGCTTTCGATAAGGTTCCAGTCGGTACCTACAAGGTCACCATTGAAGACTCTGCAGCATACGACGAGGCCCAGGCTATTGAACTCAAGGTCGATGCAGCGGGCAACGTCGTTCGCGATGTGAAGCTGCGTCGTAAAGATGCATCCATGACGGTCCACGTCATGGATGAGAAGAGCCGTGCTATCGCGTCACCAGTCATCAAGCTGATTGATGAAAACGGTGCAGAGACCAAGGGCACCGGTGACGTGAACGGCAAGGTCGAGTTCAACGAGCTGCGCCCAGGTACTTACACGATTGAGGTTGAGCCGACGGATCGCCACAAGGGCGGATCGAAGTCCGGCGTCACCATCAAGCCTGGCACCACAGCAGCTGATAACAAGGAATTCGTCAGGGTGACCAACGAGTCCGCGACGGTGATCGGTACCGTCGTCGACGAAAACAAGCAGCCAGTTGCTGGCGCCACCGTCAAGGTGACGAACGAAGGCACGCAAGAAGTCACGACTGACAAGGACGGCAAGTTCGTCGTCGAGGGCCTCAGCGAAGGCAACGCAACCTTTGAGGTCCCGAAGACTAGCGAGTACACCGGTAACAACCTCACCGTGAACGGTCTGCTGCCAGGTGATCAGAAAGAGATCACCATCGAGGTCACCCGAGACTTTAAGCGCCTCAACGGCTCCGTGCTTGACGACGGCGGCAATGCCATCGAAGGCGTCGAAGCACAGTTGATCCAGAACGGTGAGGTAGTAAAGACCCAGACCACCGATAAGTCCGGTAGCTTTGCATTCGACAAGATGGAGCCGGGTACCTACACGGTGAAGGTCGAGGAGACTGACACCCACCTCGCTGGTGAGAGCGAAAGCTTCGAGGTTGTGCTTGGCCAGGGTACGGATCCTGTCCAGGTCTCCTTGCAGCGCAAGCCAGGCAGCATGAAGGGTAAGGTCGAATTCTCGAACAACAAGGTTGTCGACGGTGCCGAGATCCGACTGGTACCGGAGTCCGGCGATCCAATCGATCTGGAATTCAACAACGAAGGCAACATTGCCGTGCCAGAGCTACCAGCAGGTACGTACAATGTTGAGGTCAAGTCCCCGGACAACTACAAGCGCGTAAGCGTTCCACCACTGACGGTCTACCCAGGCAAGGAAGCTGACTTGGGCGTGATTAAGTTCACCGCCGAGATCGGCGACGTTGCAGGCACTGTCCGTGACGAGAACGGCGAGCCTGTTGGCAAGGTCAAGATCAAGCTGCAGCGAGCAGGCCAGCAGCCAATCGAATCTGAATCTGCCGAAGACGGCACGTTCTCCTTCACCAAGGTCCCGGTGGGCGATTACACGGTTGACGTTGTGCAGCCGGAGAAGTTCAAGCCGGTCCGCGGTCTGACCGCCACGGTGAAGCCTGCCGAGGAAACGGCTCTTGACATCACCCTCGAGACGAAGCCGACGAAGGGCACCATCAAGGGCAACGTTGAGGACGAGGCCGGTGAACCGGTTGCGAACGTTGGTATCTCGCTCGAGCCGACCTCCGGCAAGGGCAACACCATCGACGTCAAGGTCGCCGAAGACGGCACATTTGACGACGCCACCATCCCAGCAGGCTCCTACAGTCTCAAGGTGACCCAGCCTGTTGGCTACGAACCGGTGGACAACATCCCGGTCAAGATCGACGCCGGTAAGGAGCGTGTCGTCCCGACCATCACGCTGAAGAAGAGCGAGGTGGAGGCCGAAACCGGTAGCTTCATCGGTGGTGTCTACGACAAGGCGACGAATGCTCCGCTGCCGCAGACCGGCCTGGTTCTTGTTGGCGACGCTGGACGCTACCCGGTGGCTATTAACGCTGACGGTTCGTTCCGTCGCAACGGCATCCCAACCGGTAACTACCAGTTGAAGATCGCGCAGCCGGAGGGCTACCTCGAGCGTGCGGACATCACCGTTGTCATCGAGACGGGCCTGGACAACTATGCCCAGGACATCAAACTGGAGAGGATCCCAGTTGAGAACACCCCGACCACGGGTACCCTGCAGGGCAACGTGCTCGGCGTGAGCGAGGGCAAGCCAGTCGAGCAGATTGCTGGCGCGAAGGTGAACATCCTCCGCCTCGGTGGCGGATCTACGCAGGTCACCACGAACGATTCGGGTATCTTCACGGCTTCCGGTCTCGAGCCGGGCGAGTACGTCGTCCAGGTGGAGGCACCGGAGGGCTTCAATACGCCGCGTTACCAGCGTGTCGTTGTTGAGGCTGGCAAGACGAACGGCGACCTGCGGGTCTATCTTGAGCGTAAGCCGACGCCGAACCCGAAGCCAGGTGCAGCACCAGGCACGATCAGCGGCTGGCTCCTTGATGACGGCAACTACCCAATCAAGGGCGGCACGGTTCGCATCAAGGGCACCGCAAAGAATAAGGACGGCAGCCCACGCCTTGACGAGGACGGCAAGCCTATCGAGACACTTCCAGCGGTGAAGATTGGCAAGGACGGCTACTTCACCACGGATCGCCTTGAGCCAGGTGAGTACACCATTGAGCTCGACGTCCCAGATGGCTGGCCAAAGCCGAAGGGCTGGCCGAAGAAGGTCACTGTCACTGAGGACAAGGCGATCGAGCTTGGCCTTGTCAGCATCAAGGCACCGCGAAGCAACGTCGAAGGTGTTGTTGACGACGGCTCCGGCAACCCAGTCGAAGGCGTCATCGTGACCGCGACCGACCCGCGTGGTGATACCAGCGTGGTCGCCACCGACAAGAATGGTAAGTTCGTCTTCGATAAGGCGCTGCCGGGTACCTCCACCATCGAGGTGTTCACCCCGCAGGGTATCCAGAACGTAGACCCAATGTACGTTCCGGTCAAGCCTGGCCAGGACGTTGCAATCCCTGGCGTCCACCTGACGGAGAAGCAGCTCAAGCTGAGCAAGCGTGTCCGCGGGTACGATGCCGACGATATGGACAGCGCCCCGATCCTCCCTGAGGACTGGGACCTGATCTACGGCTTCGTGATCACCAACGAGACTGACGAGATCATCAAGAACATCACCCTGGATGACCCATTCCTGGGAGATGCCAAGATCACCTGGCCTGAGGGCTGGGATAAGCCAGAGAATCGCACCTTGGAGCCGGGCGAGCACGTGTTTGCCTCCGCGAAGATTCCGCCGCAGAAGGACATGTCCGTTGTGAACAACATCGCGACGGCCCGCGGTACGGGCAGCAAGGGCCAGATGGTGGCGTCGACACCTGATAACGCAGTGGCAAGAATTGGTTCTGCCTCTGTGGAGAAGAAGGTCAACGCACGGTTCGGTGTGGATAAGAACAAGCCAGTGTCCCTCGATGTGGATGAAGACATGTACTTCACCTACGAGATCATGAACCGTGGCGCCGCACCGATGTACAACGTCACCCTGACGGACGAGGTCTGCGAGTGGAATGAAGGCACAAGCGAAGACGATTCCAACGAATGCAAGCCGATGGAAATCGACCTGCCGAGCGACTGGAACCGCACCCTGCTGCCAGGCGAGCGCGTCTTCCTCACCGCTGCGCTACCGCCGCTGAAGCCAGGCACCCGTCACCACAACAAGGCGCTGGTGAAGGCCGACCTTGACCAGCCGCGTCGTAGCCCAGGTATTGAAGAAGAGAAGGGCATCTACGAGGAGGACCCACCGTCAATCCTGACGGTTACCCCGAACAAGAACTCGTGGGGTAACGCACACGTGATTGTGTCTGAGGGCAAGACCCCGAAGGGCTACATCGATGGTGTGCTCAGCGGCCTGCCGGCTGGCCTGCTCACGGAGGCGAAGGTTGAGCTCATCTCGGAGGACAACAAGACCTCCCTGAGCGCAACCGTCGACGGTAACGGAAAGTTTGCCTACGGCAACGTCACGCCAGGCAAGTACAAGCTGCGCGTGACCAACCCGTCCGAGGACGTCATGAAAATCGCTGGCGAGTACGGCATCCCGACCGAGAAGGCAGCCAAGGGTGGGAAGATCACCACCAAGCTGTTCGAGGTCGAAGCAGAACAGCCGACGGACCTCAGCATCCAGCTGGTGAAGGCGGAAGTTCCGAAGGAAGGCAGCTCCCTTGGGCGCTGCATCACGGAGACCTCCTCCGCCTCGAACCCGGCGATGTACCTCATCCCGCTCGGCCTGCTGGTCGGCGCGATGGCGGGCAGCCTGGTCATCTACGAGGATCAGTTCAACGCCGTGGTCAAGCAGTTCAACCAGGCCATGCCGCAGCTCGCAATCGAGCGTCCGGCGTGGATGAACCAGATCAGCCGCCAGCTTGAGCAGCTGCACCCAGCAGCGGGTCCGGCAGTGCTGGCCATCATCCTGGTCGCGGTCGGTGCCATCGCGGTGGGCCTTGCTTACGCAGCCTGCGAAGCTGGTGCTGACGGCTCCAGCAAGGGTGAAAGCTCCAGCAAGAAAGAGCAGACCCCTAGTGAGGAAAAGGTCTCTTAGCCCAAAGCGCTAAGGACGAGCGAAAAGCAACCCGCCACCACGAAAATGGTGGCGGGTTGCTGCTTGAGAAGTACCACATCGTTTTGTACATTGAATGGTGGATTACTGGGTTTGCAGCCCCGCAACCTATACGAGAGGGAACAATGAAAATTTCGAAGACCGCTGGTTACTACGGCCGCTTGGCGATGGCGTCCGCACTCGCCGGGACATTCACACTCGTCCCAGTGGCAGCGAACGCTGACACCACGACCGAGACGCCCACCCAGGCGCCCGTCACCACGACAGCAACCGCTCCTTCGAGCATTGCTTCCTCCAGCGTGACGCCGAGCGCCAGCGCCACCCCAACCGTGAGCGTTTCTCCGTCCGTCGCGGGTGCGCCAGCAGTGGCGACGACGCCAGCGAAGGCGAAGAAGGCGTCGACAAGTGATAAGCCGGGCACTGGTACGAGCGGTGTAGAGCTCGAGTCCGGTGCGTGGACGTACACGGCGGTGGCGGGGCACCCAACCGACGGCAGCGTCTACGCGCTGTCCACCGCGCCGCAGGAGAACCACCTGCTGAAGATCGACCCGGCGACGGGCAACGTCGAGGATCTTGGGGCTGCACGCGTCGAGCACGGCGCACTTCCAACCGACATCACCACGGCAACCATTACCTCTCATGGTCGCCTGATTGTGTCGGAGGAGCTGGCTAAGGACGGCGACAGCTACTACGCCATCGACCTGGACAAGCTGAGCACGGCCTCCACCCCGGTGTTCACCGAGCACAAGGTGTCGGTGGATACCTTCAGCAAGCCGAAGGACTTCAAGGCACCCGGTGCGTGGGGCACGGCCTCCAAGAAGGTCGACCCGAAGGGGGAGTACCTGCACGCATACGCTGAAACCCTCGACGGCAAGCCAGCGCTGTGGACCCTGAACACCGACACCGACAAGCTCAGCGTGACCACGTTGAAGGTGGCGCGTGGCGTGAAGACCGAGGGCATCGATCGTCTGGGTGAGGTTGCCTACGCAGTGACCAAGGACACCGACGTCTTTGTTGCCGGCGACAAGGACGGCAACACCGTTGAGTTCAAGCCGACGCAGCTGAAGATCGGCCCTGGCGACGAGCTCGTGGCCACGTTCTCCCAGGACGGCGACGACACGCTCAGCGAGGTGCTCGGCGCCGATAAGAAGTTCGGATTCACCGCCATCAAGCACGCGGGTGAGGAAAAGGACACGGATACGTCGGCTTCGGACAAGACGAAGGCCGATGCGGAGGCCCCGAGGTCTGACAATACTGCGGAGCAGGCGGATAAGAAGCCGTCCGAACCGACGAAGTCTGACGCTGAAGCTGCGAAACCTGCTGAGCCGACGAACAAGGATGCGGACAAGCAGCAGCCTCCGGCCAACAACAGTGAGAAGCCGTCCTCAACTCCGACGCCAGAGGCCACCGAGCAGCGCACGCTCGAGGTCGAGATCTACGCCGGCACTGGTGAAAAGAAGAAGCCGGTCGAGGGCGCACGCCTGGTCGTCCCGAGCCTGGACAACCTCGAACTCGAAGGCGCAACCGACGCCGACGGCTACCTGTCTACCACCCTGCCAGCAGAGCTCAACGACAAGAGCTTCACTGTCCGCCTCGTAGAGGCACCGGAAGGCTACAAGAACAAATCCATCCAGATCAAGAAGGACGACCTGGTCAAGGAAATCACCCTGAACAAGGACACCCGCGCAACGAGCACGATGTCCAAGCCGCAGGAGATCCTTGAGGTATTCAAGGAAGTCAAGCCACTGCTCGGCGCGTTCGGTGCCCTTGCGGGTGCAGGCGCGGGAGCTGCAGGTTCGAAGTCGACAAGCTCGAAGACTTCGACGACCTCGACGTTCTCTAACTCGAAGAGCTCCGGCACCGTGTCCACCGGACGCACGACCAGCGCAACGTCCCGCAGCACGGCAGCGTCCCGTTCCACGGCGAAGAGCACCAGCAAGCGCAGCTCCAGCAAGTCCTCCTCGACGACCACGTCGACCCGCAGCGGGGACCTCGCCGATACCGGTACCCCGATGTCCGGCGTGATCACGCTCGGCATTGTGCTGTTCCTGATCGGTGGCGCGTACGTCTTCATGGGACGTCGCCGCGACGCATAAAGCGCATTAGCAGTACAGAGTAAAGGCCCGAAGGGAGTGATCCCCTCGGGCCTTTGCCGTACCTAGCAAACGCGAGTTAGAACACCTCGACGCGCCCGCCCAGAGACTCGATCTGGCGCAGCTGCTTCACCCAGCCTGGCGCGCCCGGGTGCAGGCGCATCACAGGGCGCGAAGAAATCTTCACCGGTGACACCGACTCACGTCGCGCGCCCGAACGCGCCAGCATACGGGTGTGCGCCCGGTGGCCGTTCTCGGCGAGGCGCTTCATGGAAGGAGCGTCGGCGGAGAGGGCGGAGCGGGCGTCGGCAAGCAGTTCGGTGAACTCGTCAATGATGTGCACGAGGCTCTCCGCGTTGGTTTCGCACATGTTGCGGACCAGCGACGGGTCCGTGCCCGCGACGCGCGTGGCGCCCTTGAATGAGCCAGCCGCCAGCGACTGCGCCAGCGTGCCGCCGCGATCCCCGACCACGGAGAGCGCCTCCGCGATGACGTGCGGCAGGTGGGACACGCGGGCCACTGCCTCGTCGTGGCGCTTCACTGACACCGGCACGGCCTCAGCGCCCGTCACCGCGACCAGGTTGCACACGTCAGCGAACAGGCTCGCCCACGTCTGCGGCACCTTGTCGACGCTCTCCGCGTAGTCATACGTCACCACCCACGCCGCGCGCTGGAACAACCCTTCTTGGGACGCCGACCAGCCGGAAAACTCGGTGCCGGCCATCGGGTGCCCGCCAACGTAGCGTTCCTCAAGACCGCGCTCCAGCACGAGGTCGTACACCGGCTGCTTCACGCTGACCACGTCTGTAATGCCGCAGCTCGGGGCGTGCTCCGCGATGGCGTCCAGGACGGTCGCCACCGCATCCATCGGTACCGCGATCACGATCAGGGCCTGCTGCGCCTCTGCCTTCTGCAGTGCGGCCTCGAGGTCGTTGGTGACGTCGAAACCATCTTTTTGCGCAGCCCTCGTGCCCGCATTCGAGTGCGTGTAGCCGAACGCATCGTGGCCGGCCGCGGTGAGGTCGCGAATGATGGAGCCACCGATCAACCCCAGCCCAACAATGCAGACGGGAGGCAGGTGGCGCGAAGAATGTAGGAATGAGGCAGTCACGGTTTCACATTCTAGTGACAAATTCACTGCGTGCAGGCTAATGTCGTGAGACATGGCACAGGAATTTCCAGACGGGTACGCAGTGACAGTCGCCCAGCACGACGGCGCATGGTCCGTGCACCGCTACAACGACAGCTTCGACTCGCTGGAAGACACCATCGCCGCAGTACGCCGCCTCCGCAGCGAAGGCCCGGCGTTTGCGCTGCTCAACGTCGAAAATGAGTACGTTGTGGTGCTGCGTCCAGGCCCAAACAGGGCACGCATCCTCCTTAGCGACGCCCCCATCGCCGTCGACGACGACTACGCCGCCGACGCCCTCGAAGAAGCCGGCTGCGACATCCCCGACATCGACCTCGACGACACCGACAGCTGGGCCGACGGCGACTTCGACATCCTCGCCGACCTCGGCCTCACCGAAGAACGCCTCAGCCTGCTCCTCGACGCCGACGAAGAACCCGCCGACCTCATCGACGACATCGCCGACGCCCTCGGCTTCGCCGACGAACTTCACGAAGCACTGCGGTAACGGTGGCCTGCTCAAGCTGGCAGCGGCGCGCCACCGCCCGCATGCAACAAGCGCTCGACCTCGCGGCAACGACCCCGCCCGGCGACGTGCCCGTCGGCGCCCTCGTCTTCGACGCTGGCGGCGAGGTGATCGGCCGCGGCGTCAACCGGCGCGAACAACGCCAAGACCCCACCGCCCACGCTGAAGTCGAAGCGATCCGGGACGCCGCGCGCACCCTCGGGACCTGGCGCCTTGACGGTTGCGAGCTCGTCGTCACCTTGGAACCCTGCACCATGTGTGCCGGGGCCCTGCTCGGCGCCCGCATCGACTCGCTCATCTTCGGCGCCTTCGAGCCCAAAACCGGCGCCGTTGGCTCCCTGCTTGACGCCCTCCGCGACCCTCACCACCTCCACCAAATCCAAGTCCGCGGCGGGATCATGGAACCCGAAAACGCGGAACTGCTCGCCGAATTTTTCCGGGACCTGCGCTAATACTTAACCGAATCGTTACAGTGCCGCCCTGCCAAAGTGGCTACGATGGGGAACCGTTAGCTTAAGAACGAAACGAAAAGGAGCAATCACATGGCTTTTGAAGGAGCAGCAGACAAGCTGAAGGGCACCGCTAAGGAAGCAGCTGGCAAGCTTTCCGACGACAAGTCCCTCGAGAACGAAGGCAAGGCCAACCAGCTCATTGGCGATGCAAAGGATAAGGTCAACGAGGCTGCCGACTCCGTCAAGGACAAGGCAAACGAGGTAGCCGCCAAGGTCGAGGACAAACTGAACGACTAGTCCCCGCCTTGATTTGGTTGCTCGGGCAAGAACCGTTACTCTGGTTTGCGGTAGCGTGTCCGAGCGGCCGAAGGTACTCGCCTCGAAAGCGAGTGAGGGTAAAACCTCCGCGGGTTCAAATCCCGCCGCTACCGCCAATTAAAAACAACGCACTCTGGGTTCGCCTGGGGTGCGTTGTTTTTTGGTTTTTGGGGGCCCGAGTGCGCGAGTGCCGGCTTAAGGGACATTTTGTGTGTTTTTACGGCGTGTCGCGATAAGGGACATTTTGTGTGTGTTTAGCTGCGTCCAGCCCACCCTTTTCTCACGCCTAAGCTGGGGTTCCACTGACCATCAATGCCG
>NZ_JAEUWV010000028.1:0-14750 GCF_024102595.1 Corynebacterium lipophilum | reverse complement strand
CCGACGGCATTCTTGGTGCAAGTATTTGACTCCTTGCGAGTACGAATCTCGTTGCGCGTAGCGATACGCTAGAGTTGAACCCATTATTTGACCACCCCATGGTGTCTACTTTTCAGGGGTCGGCCCCCAATGACCATCTCACGGATGTAGTCAGGTGAATACCTTCCCCGATATGCTTCATCAACGCTGCGTTTGGCTCGTTGAATACCATCTAAACCATCAGTGGTGGGCTTTGATAACTGTAATGCGCGGGCCCAGCGCTTGATATCGCAAGACTGGATTGCCTGTCGGGTGCACCACGGGCCTTTCGTGCCGTACGGCAACCGGTTATAAATCGTGATCATTTGCCGCTGTTGTGCTGGATGAAACCACCTGCCAGAGCCAGTACTGCGGTACGGGGAGAACACGAACGCTACTGCTTGAAGTGAGGCCAACGTGTCTTCATCGAGTACTTGCCCCGCTGCCAGCACACGCGGTGGCATTGCTAGGATCTCTTTGACTTCCTCGCGTGATGTTTTAGTCTTGCCCCCGTGGGTCCTTACCGGGGTTGCAACGGTCGGTGGTGACGTCAACGCTGACGGCACCAACTCAGGCAACTGTGGGTCGGTCATGAACAAAACCTCCTATGGATTGACGTTCACAACCATCCTGTCACTAAGGGAAACCAAGGAATATGGTGCGCGTCCCGCTGCACCAGTGACAAAAGACACACCCCTTGTTGGCTAGCCCTTTTGTGACCTGCGGTTATGCCGACCCTACTTTTTCGAGTTGCGTCCTTTGTCACTCGCCTCTTTTCCCAAGCACCAAATTCCCTCCCACGAGGGGTGCGACCTGGGGAAACGCAAAACCCACCCGCCGAAATACTGGAATTTGGTGCGCGTTTCCGCCTAGAGTCCGCCTAGAGGAGATCCTGCGCCGCCTCACGCGCGTTGCCGATCACTGCCGGGACCCCAACCCCGGCAACCCAGGCGCCTGTCACACCAACGCCGTCGATACCGGCGAGGGCGTCCTGGACCTTGGCCACGGTGGCCAGGTGGGTGGCGTCGTAACGCGGGAGGCCGCCGAGCCAGCGCTGGACGAAGATCTCCTCGACGCCGGCGGCGCGGCCGTCGAAGCCGGTGATGGTCTGCAGGTCGTCGAGGGCCCAGTCCACGAGGTCATCTTCGCTGGCGGTCAGGGCGACGTTGTCGCCGTAGCGGCCGAAGCTGGCGCGTACAAGGGCGCCGCCGCGCTCGGCGAGGTGCGGCCACTTACGCGACGAAAGCGTGAATGCCTTGGCGTGCACGTCCTTCGCATCGGTGCTGACCAGCACGCCGGAGTTCTCCGGCAGGCCCTCGTCGGTGGCGAAGCGCAGGCCCACCACGGCGGAGTTCGCCAACTCGACGGAGCGAAGCGCCTCGGAGGCCTCAGGGGCGATGTCGCGAAGCAGCAGCGCGGTCGTCGGCGCCGGGGTGGCCAACAGCACGCGGTCGTAGACGGTGTCTTCGCCACCCTTGAGGCGGAACCCCTCGCCCTCACGGCTGATGGACGGTATGAAGGCATCGACGTAGATGTTCGCGCCGGACTGCTCGGCGAGCGCCTCGTAGAGCTCCTGGTAGCCCTCGCGGAAGGTAGCGAAAATGGGCGCAGGCTTCGAGGGCTTCGAGGCCTCAGAAGACCCAGCCGCGGCGACGGCCTTCTTCCGGGCGGCCTCCAGGTTGGCGACCGCGGTGGACAGGTGCACCGGGCCGTCGGCGGCCAAGCGGTCGAACTCGGCGGCGAGCTGCGGCACGGTAGCGCGAACGCCCAGGTCATCGGCGGTGCAGGAGTACACCCCGCCAAGCAGGGAGGAAACGATGTTGTCCACGACGTCGTCGCCGTAGCGCTCGCGGACCAGGGCGCCGACGCTCATGTCGCCGCCGATGGTCCACTCGAAGCCCTCGCGCTCCGCCTCGGTGTCGATGCGCCGCGCGGTTTCCTCGCTGACCAGGTGCGCGACCGGTTCGGAGGTAGATGGGATCCCCATCATGCCGCCTGCCGGCATAGCGCGGGTTTCGCCGTCGACGTACAGCAGGGAGCGCATCCCCGATGGGGAGACCAGCGAGTCTTGCAGGCCCAGCTCTTCGACGAGCTGCTTTGCTTCCGGGCGGCGCGCAATGAAGGCTTCTGCTCCCATATCGGTGGGGCCGCCGTCGAACGCAACGGTGTACAGCTTGCCGCCGATGCGGTCGTTGCCTTCGTAGACGTCGACGGTGTGGCCGGAGTTGCGCAGCTCAAACGCTGCGGTCAGCCCGGCAAGCCCTGCACCGACAATGGCGATATTCAATGGGGATCTCCTTAATTTATTGAATTTATGCTTCGTGGATCATTGCGACGGCGTCGGTGATGGCGCCTGCATCGGTGGTCGGCAAGACGCCGTGCCCGAGGTTGAAGATGTGGCCGGTGGCGGTGCCGGCGTCGATAGCTCGGGCGGCCTCCGCCTTGATGCGGCGCACTTCTTCCTGCACCACGGCGGGACCGGCGAAGAGCATCGCCGGGTCAAGGTTGCCCTGCAGCACGCGCGGGGACGCAAAGCGCTTCGCAGCGACGTCGAGCGGCACGCGCCAATCGACACCCATCACCTCGGAACCGGCCTCCGACATCGCGCCAAGCAGCTCACCCGTGGCCACACCGAAGTGGATGCGCGGGATCACGCCCTCGACTTCCTTCAGGATCTCGACGGAGTACGGCAGGACGTGCTCACGGTAGTCGGCCTCGGTGAGGAAGCCTGCCCAGGAGTCGAAGAGCTGCATGGCGTCGATGCCGGCGTCGACCTGCGTGCGCAGGAACGCGCTGATGGTCGGCACGAGGCGGTGCATCAGGGCGTGCCACGTGTCCGGGTCGCCGTGCATCATGGCCTTCGTCTTCTCGTGATTCTTGCTCGGTCCGCCCTCGATGAGGTAGCTGGCCAGCGTAAACGGTGCGCCGACAAAGCCGATCAGGGCCTGGGTATCGGTGAGCTCGTCGAGAATAATCTCGATGCCCTTCGCCACTTCCTCAACGTTGTGGTCCAGCACCGGCAAATTATCGACGTCTTCTCGCGTCCTAATCGCTTTCTCCATCACTGGGCCGCGGCCCGGCACGATCTCCACGCCGATGCCCGCCGCTTTCAGCGGCACAACGATATCGGAAAAGAGGATCGCCGCATCCATGTCGTGGCGGCGCACCGGCTGCATCGTGATCTCCGCGAGGAGCTCCGGCATGAAGCAGGAGTCCAGCATGGAGATGCCTTCACGGACTTTGCGGTATTCCGGCAGCGAGCGCCCGGCCTGGCGCATAAACCACACCGGGGTGCGTGAGGGCGTGCGGCCGTTGGCGGCCTCAATGAGCGGGGCAGAAGAAAGGTCGCGTCTGGTCATAGTCCCCCACCCTACCGCCGTTGCGGTTTAGGAGGGAAAATGATTTGCCCGCGAGGAGTGCGCCTCAATCACGAGCGAGCTGCCGAGCATGAGCAGCGTGGCCCCCACCGGGGGCAGCACGCCGATCGCGGCAAGCACAATCGCGGTGGAGTTGTACGCCCAGGCGAAGATCATGTTGTAGTCGATGATGTGGCACACGCGGCGCGCGTGCGCGATGAGCTGCGGGACGGCGGAGACGTCGTCGCGGATCAGCACGGCGTTGCAGGCGCGGGCGATGGTGGAGGACTGGGCGTCGATAATGTCGTCGGTGGCGTAGAGCAGGCCGACGTCCGCCACCTTGATAGTGGGAAGCGCGGTGGCGTCGCCGATCATGGCCACCGTGGCGCCCTTCGTGTGGATGGCACGAACCGCCCCCGGCTTGTCCGGCGCGGTAATGCCGGCGAGCACGTTGGACATACCCAAAAAGTCGGCAAAGCGGCGGGCAACCGGGTAGGTATCGCGGGTGAGCATCACCGTCTCTACGCCCATCTGTTCCAGGCGGTTGATGGCCTCGTGGGCGTCGTCCTTCGCGGGGTCGTAGAGGGTGATCACGCCGCGGTCCTTGCCGCGCCAGCGCACCACTACAGGGGTGCCTCCGGCGGTCGCGGCCATCGCGAGGCGGCCGTGCAGCTGGGACAGGTTCGTGGGGCGCCACAGGCAGGCGTCGAAGGACTCGGTGCGGTCCTCGTCCTCGTCGCCGTAGGTCAAGGTGAGGCGGCCGCGGAACTCGCCGCCGGGCGTGATTTCCTCGTTGCTCATCTCGATCCACGACGGCACATCGGCGCTCTTCGTGCGCCCATCGCGCGCCTCACGCGCCGCCTTCACCATCGCGCGTGCCGACGGGTGGTTGGACTCCACCGACAGCGCACCCGCCACGCGCATCACCATCTCCGGGCTTTCGCCGCGCTCCGCGGTGACGGTCTCCACCGTCATCTGCGGCTTGACAAGGGTGCCCACGCGGTTGAACACGGCCGTGTCCGTCGACTCCAGCGCGCGGAAGGTTTCGCCGTCGCGGATCAGGATGCCGTTTCGCACCGCCGACTCAATGCCGAGGCGGATCGCCAGCGAAGGCGAAATCGCCAGCGCCACCGGCGCCACCACCACCAAGATGGCCAACGCCGTGGAAAAGCCAGCATTGTAGTTGCCGGTCAGCAGCACCCACAGCCCAAAATCTAAGATAGCCAGCGCATAGGCCGCCGGGATGAGCAGGCCCGCCGCGCGCGTGGACATCAACGTGGCCTCGTTCTGGTGGCGCAGCACCGCGTCCACCCAGCGCTCCACCGCGCCCAGGCGGGTGGTGTGTCCGACGCGCTCCACGCGCATCTTGATCTTGCCGCTGCGCAGCACCGACCCGGCGCGCACCGTTGAGCCGACTTTCACCTCGGAAGGCTCGCGGGCGTCGATAATCTGGGGGTTCAACACGCCAGAGCCGCCGACCACCTCGCCGTCGGCAGGGATGATCTCGCCCGCGTGGACGTAGACGTCATCCCCCTTGTTCAGCTCGACTGCCGGGAAGTCTTCCTCCGTCACGTTGCCCGCCCGCGAACGACGCACCACCTTGTACACCGCGTCCGGATCAGGGTTGCGGGCCTGCAAATCCTCCATGAGGCGGGGGCGAGCGCGCATGGTGAAGTAGCGTCCCACCAGCAACAACGTGGTCACGGCGCAGGAGACCTCGAAGAAGATCTCAACGTCGTGGCCCATCTGGTGCGGCACCCAGCCACTACTGGTAGTCCAGCCGATCTGCCCGGCGGACGTCAGCACCACCGCGACCAGCGACCACAGCCAAGCGGCCAAAATCGCGATCGAGCTCGCGCCGTCCAGCGCGGAAATCCCGCGGCGCACGCCACCGAGCATCGCGCGGTGGAACGGGAACGCGCACCACAGTGCGACCGGCGTGGACAACGCCAACGAACACCACTGCCAGCCCGGGAACTGGAACTGCGGCACGTACGCCATCAGGACGACCGGGATGCTCAGCACAATAGCGATCCACATGCGAAGCGGCGTGACCAAGTCGCGGGCGGTAAACAGTACGTCCTGGCCACGCATCATGCCGCGGCGCCGTCGGGCAGTGCGCACGAACCCGCTCGCGCGCGCCGTGCGCAGGGAGCGCTGCTCGTGTTCCTTCATCCGGCGCATCCGGCCGGACATGCCGCGCGTGCCGCGCCGCGGCAGCGTGTGATCCACCACCGAGTGGCCCTGGGCGCGGCGGCGCAGCGTCGAATCCGTCAGCTGCACCTCCACCCCGAAGCGCTGCATCACCTCGGCGATCGTGTGCGGTGCCGTGGTGTCCGGCGCGGTCACCCACGCCATCTTCGTCGGGTACACCAGGCGCGCCTGCACGCCCGGCAGCTCCTCGAGGGCCTCCTCGATGTCGCGCAGCTGCGCGCCGTCCTCCAGGCCCTCGAGCTCGAACGCGTAGGAAGCGTGGGGGCGCAACGGGTTGCCGTTGCTGTCCTCGGAGTGGCGCGAGTCCGGGTCGAAGCCGGCGTCCTTGGCCGCCAGGCGGGCGTCGTCAATTGAGCGCGTCACATTATCAGCCATGCGCCGTTACTCCACTTCTTCCCTACTGCTGCTACTGCTCAGCCGGACGCAGATAGTCCTGCGATTCCTTCCGGGAAGCATAGAACAGCCCCAATGCTCCCGCCACACCGACCACGATCTGCACCGCACCGTCGACGGCGAACAGCGCAACCGGCACTTTAGTCGCAGCGGGCGTCATCAAGAAGAGCGTGAGCACGCGCACCGCGAAGAAGACCGAGAAGACCTGCAGCACCCGCGTGGCGTTGAGCATCCACTTTCCGCGGCGCTGCACTGAGCGCAGCGCCAGGACAAACACCACGATGATGCCCAGCTGCAGCAGCGCCATCAGCACAACCGTGGCGTACATGCTCGCCTGCATCATGTTCTCCGGGATCGCCTCCGACTGGTTCTTCGCGGCCTGGTTCGCCGCCTCGCGCAGCGCAGCCGGGTCGAGCACCGTCACCACCACGGCGAGGATCTGGTGCAGGAGCTCACCGAGGATCATCACTGCCCACGCGCCGAGGAGATAGCGCACCGCCTCGGGCTGTTGCTGCGTCGGCTCGTCCTTCCGGTGTCTCGGTGGCAGGGCCGGGGCCTGCGCCGCGGGAGGTGTGTTAGCCATGAAGCTCCTTCAGCGCACGCGCGCCCTCGATTGCGTAGTACGTCAAAATCTGGTCCGCGCCAGCACGCTTGATAGAGGTCAGCGACTCCATCATGGTCGCCTCGAAGTCGATCCAACCGTTTTGACCAGCGGCCACCATCATCGCGTACTCGCCCGAAACCTGGTACGCCGCCACCGGCACCGGCGACATGTCCGCCACGCGGCTGAGCACATCCAGGTACGGCAGCGCAGGCTTGACCATGACGAAGTCCGCGCCTTCCTCAATATCGAGCTCGGTCTCGAGCAGGGACTCGCGCACGTTCGCCGGGTCCTGCTGGTACGTGCGGCGGTCGCCCTTCAGGGAGGAGCCGACCGCGTCGCGGAACGGCCCGAAGAACTTCGACGCGTACTTCGCCGAGTACGCCATGATGGCCACGTCCTGGTAGCCCTCGGCGTCGAGCCCCTCGCGGATCACGCCGATCTGCCCGTCCATCATCCCCGACGGGCTCACGATGTGCGCGCCCGCAGCGGCCTGCGCCAGCGCCATATCGCGGTAGAGATCCAAGGTGGCATCGTTATCCACCACCTGATTGCCATACTTATCGACGCCCACTACGCCACAGTGCCCGTGGTCCGTGAACTCATCCAGGCAGGTATCGGCCATAATCAGCAGATCCTCGCCGAACTCCTCGCGCAGTGCGCGCACGTTCCGGTTCAGGATGCCCTCCGGGTCCCACGCGACGGAACCCGTGGCGTCCTTATCCTCATCGAGCGGCACGCCGAAGAGGTCCACACAGCGGATCCCCTCCTCGAGTGCCTCGTGGCAGATCGCCTTCAGGGTGTCCGTGGTGTGCTGGTACACGCCCGGCATGGAGGCAATCTCTCGGCGTTCGGTGATGCCATCAGCCACGAACAACGGCAAAATAAAATCGGCCGGAGCCAGTCGCGTCTCCGCGGTGAGCTGCCGAATCGCAGGATTCTGGCGGAGGCGACGTGGACGGCGTGGAAGATGATATGTAGTCATGTGCTACATCATAACGCCGGTTTCCGACGCGCCCTCCGCTTCTTCCGCGGCGGCGGCAGCTCCCCAGCTGCCCGCAGGGCAGCGACGTGCTCGGCAAGCGCGTCCACCAGCGACGGCACGTCCGCAACCTCTGGTACGACGTCGACACGCAGCCCCTGCTCGCGCGCTGCCTCAGCCGCCATTGGGCCGATGCACGCGATGATCGTGCGCTGGTGCGGCTTACCCGCGATGCCAACCAGATTGCGCACCGTCGAGCCGGACGTGAAGCAGACTGCGTCAAACCCGCCGGTCTTGATCATGTCGCGCACCTCAGGAGCTGGCGGGGCCGCGCGCACCGTGCGGTAGGCCACGACGTCCTCGACGTCCCAGCCCTTCTCAATCAGGCCATCCACCAGCACGTTCGTACCGATGTCCGCCCGCGGCAGCAGCACCCGCGAGACCGGGTCGATGTCCTCGACGTACTCGGGGAACACCTCCACCAGGCCAGCGGCGTTCTGTTTCGTGCGGTGCGGCAGCAGCTCCGGGCTCATCCCTAGCGCGCGCAGTGCCTCCGCCGTCTTGCGGCCGACCGCCGCCAGGTGCACACCCGCGAACGCGCGGGCGTCCAAGCCAAGCTGCTCGAACTTCTTCCACACCGCGTGCACAGCGTTCGTCGAGGTGAACACCACCCACTGGTAGCGGCCCTCCACGATCCCCTTAATCGCGCGGTCCATCTGCGCCGGGTTGCGCGGCGGCTCCAGAGAAATCGTCGGCACCGACTGCGGGATCGCCCCGTACGACGCCAGGCGGCTGCTCATCGCCTCCGCCTGCTCCTTCGCACGCGGCACCAGCACTCGCCACCCGTACAAAGGACGGTTTTCCCACCACGAAAACTTCGATCGATCATCATTCACAGTACCGAGCGTCACCACCAAAGAACCAGGCAGATCCGCCGTCACCGAGTCCATGGTTGCCAGGGTCTCCAGGGTCGCATCGACCGTGCGCTGCAGCCGCGTCGTTCCGTTGGCCGTGACGCTGCACGCCAGCTCACCCGGGAACCCGCGCTGCATCAACTGCGACGCCATCTCCGGCAGCTGCTCGCGCACCGCCTGCAACACCAACGGCTGCGGCGCCTGCGACAACTGGTCCCAGTCCACCGGCCCGTTCGCCAGATCTGCTTCCGTATACGTTGAACCAAGCGCGATACCCGCAAAGGACGGCACCGTCGACGGCAGCGACATCCCCGGCACAATCTGGAACTCCAGGCCGGCGGCCGCCACCGCGGCGATCTCCTCCCGCACGGCATCGCGCGTCAGCGGGTTCCCGCTGACCAGACGGATCACATCCCCGTCACCGTCATCCCCCTTGCGGATCACCTCGGCCGCCGCCTGCAGCGCCGAGCGCAACCGCGCAACAATATCGTCCGCGCCAAGTGGCACCTCTTCAACCTCAGCCGCGGTCGGGTCCGCAGGCCTCGGCGGGCGACGCCGCGCCCCCGACGCCTTCGCCTCCGCACACATCGCCTCATACTGCGCCTCAGCAGCGTCAATCTTCTCCTGCGGCACCGCGCACGCTGCGGCAAGAACATTTCGGACACCCTCAAGAACATCTGGTTCCACCAACGCGATAGAATTGCGTTCCATCACCTGGCGAGCGCGAATCGTCAGCAAATCGGGATTGCCAGGTCCGGCACCGACGAAGATCACCTTCCCCGGCTGGGGCGTGATTGAGGGCAGTGTCATCAAAATGGTCTTTTCTGGTCTTGTATAAGGCGTAAAGAAGTGTCCCGGCGTACAGCGAGTCCCAAAGGGACCCCTATACACCGAGACGATTGGACGTATGGTAATTACACCTTAATTTGCATACGCCGTGTTTCAAAACCTGTTTCAAAACCAGTCTGAAAACTTACTGCATAATTTCTGCCGCCCCGCGCCCAATCAGCGTCTGCGCAAGCTGTGTGCCCAGCTCACGGGCGTCCGTGCCTGTTGCCTCCTCAATCAGCTGCTTGGAGCCATCCAGGGCGAATACCCCCGCCCGCAAGGTAATGGTGCCGTCAGCGATGGTCGCGTGCGCCGCAACCGGGGCCGTGCAACCCGCTTCCAGGGTTGCCAGCACCTGGCGCTCCGCCGCCGCGCACGCAAAGGAATCCGCGTGCAGCAGCTTGTCCAGGCCCTCGCGCAGCGCGGTGTCGTCGACGCGGCACTCGACGGCCAGCGCGCCCTGCGCCGGAGCCGGCATGAACACCTCAGCATCGAAGACTTGGGTGGCGCGGTCCGCGAACCCACCACGGACCAAGCCCGCATACGCCAGGACAATCGCGTCCATCTCGCCGCTTTCCACCCGGCCCATGCGCGTCTCAATGTTGCCTCGCAGCGGGAGGATCTCAAGGTCAGGGCGCAGCGCGCGCAGCTGGGAAACACGGCGCGGCGCCGAGGTGCCCACCTTCGCGCCTTTCGGCAGCGTGTCCAGCGTCAGGCCGTCGCGGGCGATGAGTGCCTCGCGGTGGTCTTCGCGCTCCGGAACGATCAGGTAGGTGCGGGGCTCTGGGGCCGTCGGCAAGTCCTTGAAGGAGTGCACGGCGACGTCCACCTCGCCGTCGAAGAGGGCGTCGCGAAGCGCAGACGTAAACACGCCGACGCCGATGCGTTCCACCGGCGCGTGGGAAACATCCCCGGCAGTTTTCACAATGTGCAGCTCAGACGGGTAACCGTGCGCGATCAGGGCATCACGCATGTGACCCGCCTGCGTCGTGGCCAAGTGCGAACCCCGCGTACCAATTTTCAGCATGTAAATTACGACTCCTTCAACTTCAATTCGTCGGGACTCGGCAACCGGTCCATATCAGTAGCAGCCGACACGGGGCGCACCCCAAACAGCTCCTCAACGGCGGTCTCCAGGCTAATCGAGTCCGAGCTCGCCGCCAGCTCCTTAATCTTCACCGTCGGCTTATGCAGCAGCTTATCCACCACACGCTTCACCGACCGCGCCACCTGCTGGAAGTCCTCTTCTCCCAGGTCAGGAAGACGCTTGCGCAGCCGCGCCAGCTCCTCCTCCGAGATCTCCGCACCAATCCGGCGCAGCTGCGCCACCGCCGGCGCCACCTCGCGCATCCGCTGCTCGGAGCTAAAGGCCTGCACTTCCTCGGCCACGATCGCCTCTGCGGCCTGCAGCGCCTTCGAGTCCTCCGAGTCCGCGTTGTGCAGCTGCTCGTGCAGGTACTCGATGTTGATCAAGTGCACGCCTTCGTGTTCCAGCACCGAATTGTCAATATCGCGCGGCAGCGACAAATCAATCAGCATCGTCGGCCCCGAGATGTCCTCGCCCGAAATGGTGAACCCATCCGACGCCGTCGCCGACACCGTAATATCCACACGCCCCAACGCCCCCGCGCGCGCATTAAAGTCCACGACCTCCGCAGCCACCCCGGCCTCCCGGGCATGCTCCGCCAACCGCTCCGCACGCGAGCGAGTGCGGTTCGCAATAATCAACTTATCGACGCCCCTCTTGCCCAAATGCGTCGCCGCCAACGAGCTCATCGCACCAGCCCCCAACACCAGCGCAGTCTGGCCCTCCAGCGTGTCTATCCCCATCGTCTCCATCGCCGTATCCAGCGCGAAGGTCACCATCGAGCCGCCCGCATCATCAATCGACGTCTCCGTGTGCACACGCTTGCCCGTATGCAACGCCGACTGCGCCAACGAATGCAACGCCGGGCCCACCGTGCCCTGCTCCGCCGCGTGCGTATACGCGGTACGCACCTGCCCGATGATCTGCTGCTCCCCCACCACCATGGAGTCCAGGCCGGACGCGACCGTCAACAAGTGCTCCGCAGCCGCGTCCGAATACCGCACGTACAGGTAGCCGCGCAGCTCCGCCTCACTCACCCCGGAAACCTCGGCCAGCACCGCCAACACATCCTGCACACCCGCATGGAACGCGTTGGCAACCGTGTACACCTCAAGGCGATTACACGTCGAAATGATCATCGCCTCAGACAACGACGAGCGCTCCACCAGCGCCGACGCCGCCGAATGCTGCACCGCATCATCCATACTCAAGCGTTCCAACAACGCAACGGGCGCCGAGCGGTGCGACATCCCTACAACGAGAACACTCACTCAATCCCTCCAGTCAGCCGTGAATCAAACCAAAGGATAGCGCGTCACTCTGACAGCGCCTCGGCCAGGTCCGCGTTATCCACTTCCCAACACGCGAACTCGTCCCCATCAATCACCACAACCGGGACACGATCCCCGAACTCGGCGTTGAGCGACGGAGAGGCGTCGACATCTACAAGCGTGAGCTGCGCACCGCACTGCTCGACCACCGGGGCGATCTGCGCAGCCACACGCTCGCACGACCCGCAGGTCGCGCGCACCATCAGTTCAACCTGTTTCATCTCTCCGCCAATCTTGTTTACGATACAAACTATCACGTCTGCCACACGGTGAAAGGCTCGCTGGCAATGTCCGACCACAAAGAACTCCTGGCCCAATGGTCACTCACCCAAGGCAACCTTCGCCGCTTCCTCGAAGAAGTTGCCCTCCCACCTCTCGACGCCGAATCCCAGCGCACCGCTGGTAACGCCGCCGCAGCCGCCGCCATCGAAGAAACCTTCGGCATCAGCATCGAAGAATTCGCCACCGGCGTCGACTCCGTCGGCGGCGCCTTCAAAACCGCCGGCCGGGAGAAAATCACCCAGCCCGACCCCGACGTCCCCCAAGACACCGAGGCGGCCGCGTTCTTCGACATCGACAACACCCTCATCCAGGGCTCCTCGCTCATCCTGCTGGCCAAAGGCTTGGCCAAGCAGCGCTTCATCACCCTTCGCGAGCTCCTGCCCGCCCTGACCAAGCAAATCCGCTACCGCGTCTCCGGCTCCGAAAGCGCCAAAGACATCGCCAAAGGCCGCGAACAGGCCCTCCAAGTAGTCAAAGGCAAGAACGTCGAGCAGCTCAAAGAGCTCTGCGCCGAAATCGTCGACCGCCAAATGCTCGACAAGACCTACCAATCAACTATCGACGCCGCGTCCCGCCACATCGCCCAAGGCCAACAAGTCTGGCTGGTCTCCGCCACCCCGGTCCAAATCGGCCAGGCGCTCGCGGAACGCCTCGGCTTCACCGGTGCACTCGGCACCGTCGCCGAAGAGGAAAACGGCAAGTTCACCGGCCGCCTCGTCGGCGACATCCTCCACGGCCCCGGCAAGCAGCACGCCGTGGCGGCACTGGCGGCCATCCAGAAGCTCGACCTGGAAAAGTGCACCGCCTACTCCGACAGCATCAACGACCTGCCGATGCTGTCCATGGTCGGCAACCCCGTCGCCATCAACCCTGACCGTGCGCTGCGCCGCTACGCGACCGGCCAAGGCTGGACCATCGAGGACTACCGCTCCCTACGCCGGTACATGCTCCCGGCCCTCGGCGCTCTGGCGGGCGGCGCGCTCGCTGCCGGTGTCGCGGCTGGCGTGGTGGCGCTGCGTCGACGGTAGTTCTTAGGAACCCTGCACCAAATTCCTATTTTTTCGCGAGCGGATCTGAAAAAGCCCAGGTCGCTGAAATTGAATGAGGGAATTTGGTGCGGGCATCACCGCTCAAGCCACTCCGAACGCAGCAATCCGTGGCGGGAGCATGCCGCCGACCACGCCATCGGCGAAATCTTCACCACCATCCGCCGCTGGCACAGCGGGCAGATGCGTGGCGCGTCGTAGGGGCGGGCCGGGTCGAGGGGCCAGGCGATGTCGCCAGAGAGGATGGCGTCGGCAAGATCGGTGTTGTCTGGAATGCGCATCAGAGTGACTTGATCGTGTCGTAGAGGATGCCGTGGCCGGAGTTCACCTTCTGGCCGACGGGCGAGATACCCAGGTTGATGCGCGGCCGGGAGCTCCCGTCAAGGACGCGGTCCACGGCGTCGCGGTCCTTCTCTATCGGACGGCCAAACGTGGTCAGATAATTACCGCCGATGATGGCGTTCGCGCCGCCCATCAGGCCGGCTTCGGTGCCGTCGTCGCCAAGGGCGAGCTCGGTGCCACCGGCGAAGCGCAGCTGGGTTGTGGGCATAGCCAAGCGGAACGCGGCGACGGCCCGAAGCGCCTCCCCCTGCGGGACGAGTGGCCGGTCGGCGAACGGGGTGCCGGGACGTGGGTCGAGGAAGTTCATCGGCACTTCGTGTGGCTGGATCTCGGCGAGCTGGGTGGCGAACTCAGCCCGCTGCTCAATCGTCTCCCCCAGACCAATGATCCCGCCACAGCAGGTCTCCATCCCCTCAGCGAGCACGTGCTCGAGAGTGTCCTTGCGTTCCTGCCAGGTGTGGGTGGTGACCACGTTCGGGAAGAAGGATTCAGCGGTTTCGAAGTTGTGGTTATAGCGGGACACGCCCATCTGCGCGAGTTGGCGCGCCTGTTCACGGGTCAGAATGCCAAGCGAGGCAGAAATAGAGATGTCCACCTCCTCCCGAATGGCAGTCACCGCCGCCGCAACCTGGTCCAGCAGGTCCTGCGTCGGGCCTTTCACGGCGGCGACGATACAGAACTCGGAGGCGCCCATCTTCTCGGACTGCTTCGCGGCCTCCACGAGCTCGTCGATATTCAGGGTGACGGCACGGACCGGGGACTCAAACAGTCCGGACTGGGAGCAGAAGTGGCAGTCCTCGGGGCAACCGCCAGTCTTCAGGGAGATGATGCCCTCCAGGGAGACGTCGACGCCACAGTGCTTGATGCGAACCTGATGGGCTAGATCGAGCAGTTCCGGCAGGTGTTCGTCCTCGATGGTGAGGATCTGCACGAGCTCTTCCTTGTTCAGGCCTTCGCCCCGCTCAAGGGCTTTTTCGCGTGCGATGTCGAGGATGTCGGTCATGGTTTTGCGCTCCGTTCAGTGCGGGGACGTGTTGTAAGTACGCATCAGTGTAGACCGCAATTGAACACCGTTCAGGTGTTTCGTGCCCCAACCTCCACCCACATCAAAAAGTTCCCGCGATCACAGAAATCCGAGGAACTTTTCGCAATTTCGGGGTACTCCACCCGCCCGAACACCCGCCTGACCTGCAAAGTGTAGTAACAGGAATGTAGTAATCCGCTTTTTTGGGAGCGCGGACATTTTGTTGGAGTGTTGAGGGCTGGAAGGTATTCCGATGCCCGCAAAGTTCCCCGACACCGTCCGCGAGTCCGCGGTCGACAAGTACTTCGAAGGCATGACCACCCCCGAGGTCT
>NZ_JAEUWV010000027.1:0-18541 GCF_024102595.1 Corynebacterium lipophilum | reverse complement strand
CAGGCGGATCTTTACGACGCAGACATCCACTCATTCGGCCACACAGCGGGACCTGACTGGACCTCAACCTGGGCGATCTCCAACAACGCCGACGTCACCGACCACGTCGAGATCCTCAAACTCCACACGGACCTACCAGGAGTAGAAACCGACTACACAAACAAGGACCAACTAGGAACCTACAAGGTTCGACTCACCGGCGGACGCATCTACCCCGAAACCATCCCCCTCGACGTCGAAGCCATCATCTATTACAACGACGGCTCCACCAAACGCCTCACAGGCACCACCAACATCCACCCACTTCCGGTAATGGTTGCACACGACGAGGCTTCCAAAGACCCCCACGCGCTTGATCACTTGACCCAGGCGGATCTTTACGACGCAGACATCCACTCATTCGGCCACACAGCGGGACCTGACTGGACCTCAACCTGGGCGATCTCCAACAACGCCGACGTCACCGACCACGTCGAGATCCTCAAACTCCACACGGACCTACCAGGAGTAGAAACCGACTACACAAACAAGGACCAACTAGGAACCTACAAGGTTCGACTCACCGGCGGACGCATCTACCCCGAAACCATCCCCCTCGACGTCGAAGCCATCATCTATTACAACGACGGCTCCACCAAACGCCTCACAGGCACCACCAACATCCACCCAGTCCTGGAGCTGATGAAAAAGCCCAACGAAGTGCCGTACATCAGCTGGGAAGAACTCAATGATCTCAACGGGACACCGCAGTACTGGTCTCACTTGACTGATTCCCCGGATGTAAAGTCAGCGCGCGTCGTGAAATTTGAGCCGTCTGCAGACGGCGTCAAATATGAGGCAGTCGAAGGCCGCGACGGGGAAGTTGGCTTGAATGTCTGGCTAAACGACAATCTGGAGTACCCCGCAAGCATCTCGGTAGACATCACAACCGAGGTGGAGTTCAACGATGGGGAAATCACGAACGTCGATGGAACTCTCTGGATCCAAACGGACCCCAGCTTGGTTCCTAACGAGGTTCCCCCAGTCAACGAAGAAGAGTCTTACGACGTCACCACCACCCCGATATACCAGTACACTTTGGGGCCATCGCCAGATGTAGCGACGGTCAAGCTCGCGCAATTCGAAGCATCAGCCGAGGGCGTGCAGTACAGAGTCATGGACGAACCCAACTACGCTGGTGAGATCGAAATGTGGCTGGACGGCGATCGCCGATACCCAGAGACCATTACGGTTGATCTCTCCTGGGATGTTACGTTCCACGACGGAAAAACGACTCAGGTGCAGAGCAAGCAGACTCTGCATCCTGCAGCGTGGCTCATCGAAAGTGACGAGCCTCAAATGTCGATGGCCGACTTGTACGACCCGAAAATCACCACTGTCCCTGCGTACAGCGTAGGTCCCAAGAACACCTACTGGACCCACGTAATTGCTGCTGGACCAGATGTTTCGGAAATCAACGTCCTGAAATTCGATGCACCGTACCCGCTGGAATACGAAACCTACAGCAACGAATTCGGCATGTTTGCTATGTACCTGCGCCTTACTGGAGGGAAAATCTACCCTGAGACGTTCAAGGTACCCATCACCTCTGAAGTCATCTACAACGATGGTTCGCGCGACGTCATCACTGGCACCCTCGAGGTACAGCCGCTCAAGTCTCTCGTAGCAGAAGAGACACCAGAAGCACCAGAGCCCACCACCGAAGCGTCGACGCCCGTGCACACGAGTAAGCCGACTCCGACGCCAACGACGGCGACACCAAAGTCTTCGCTGACGACTAAGCAAGTACCACCAGCAGCCACGACAACTCCAACGGTTGCGCCAACCACCACTGCGGCAACAAAGTCTCAGCCAACTCTGGTAGTGCCGACGACGACGTCTAAGAAATCCACCACGACATCCGCGACGCCAACGCGCGCTACAACAACCACAGCTGCACCGGTTAGTTCAAATACCGTAACGGCAGCCCAGAAACCGGCACCCACGAAGAACTCAGAGACCACAAGCCCCACGCCGTCTGCGGTAACTGTGACAGGAACATCACCCGTAGATCAGCCAGCTAAGCCGAAACCAAACACGCCGGTTCCAGCGCCGACAAAAGAGGGCTCTTCGATGAGCACAGCGGGAATCGTGGCAACGGTCGCCGTAACGCTGTTCGCTCTCCTGGGTGGACTATTCTTTGCGCTCAAAGACCAGCTACCGAAGGAAATTAAACAACACCTGCCGTTCTAGCTTTCGGGTGTGAACGCCCGCACCGCGTCGGCGAGTACGGCTGCCGACCAGGCGCGGATGCGGGCAGTCAGGCTCAGGCTGATGTCCGGGGTGAGCTCGCGACGAAACACTTCCAGGTTCCGTGGACCAGGACGACCAGATGGCTGCGCATACGTACAAGCCACGATGTATTCGGGACGATCGGTAGCCTGCAGATTGGCAAACACGCTGAAGTTCGCGGTCACTTGGGAGCCGGAAGATGAGGTCGGCGTGAGGGAGAAGGAAAAGCCGTCGGCGTCGGCAATGACGGGGAGGTAGCCGGTATCGGCGCAGGTTGGAGTGGTGCAGGTACGGGCGATGGTGGCGTCGAAAAGAGGGTGCTGGAGTGCACCGAACTGGCGCTCGAGCTCCGTGAACACCATGTCCGCCAGACGGAGTGCGGAGGTATCGCCGAGGTCGGCGAGGGCGGAATCGACGTCATTTGTGCCGCCGAGTTCGACCATCGCGACGTTCATCGTGTCAATCGCCCGCTGCTCAATGAAATCGATGAACGGGCGGAACACACCCGCATCGGCGCTCTCGAGGGCGTCGTAGTAGTGGTGCTTTTGGTCGTCGAAAATGACGAGGGGGATACCCGGATCCCGGTACAAAAACACTGACGACAACGCCCGCGCCACACGCCCATTGCCATCAGCAAACGGGTGCACGCATACAAACGCATAATGCACATACGACGCCTGCACCACCGGATGCGCCGCCACAAACTCATCCAAACGGCACTGCTCCACCAGGCGCCGCATCTCACTCGGCGTCTCCTCCGGCGACGCATACACGTGCTGCGAACCATCCGGACGCACCGGGGAATTCTGCTGGGACTTATACACGCCACGCTGCAGTGGCTGCTTCTGGCGACGAAGCTCACCAGCAACCAGCACCCTGACCTCATACTCGTCCTGGCTCGCCATGATCGTTTCGTGCAGGCGACGGATCAACGCCTCCGTCAACGGCCAGCGGCCCGTAGCCACATCAAGCGCCAAGTTGTAGCCGTCCATCGCCGCTTCAAACGACGGCCGCGCATGGACACCGCGCTCCTCCATCGCCGATTCCCAACCATGCGCCTGCTTCGCCACGGAATACGTAAAACCACGATCCGAACGAAACACCCCCTCAATCGCATTCGTATCGACGGCAGCAAAGCGCGTCGACTCACGCGAATAGCGAGCACGCTGCTCCGCCCCGAAACGCCGAAACTCGGCAGCAAGTCGCTCAAACGCCCCATGCCCATTCGCCTGGTTGGACCACTCAGCAAACGTCGGAAAAGGAACGTACGCAGCGGAATCGTTCACGGTACACCTCCCCAACCTCGGCGTGTCCTCATTGGCACAGACTCTAACACGAACACACCCCCATACCAGCCCCAGAAGGTGAACAACGGGCGGACAATCTGGGAAAAGGCCTGGTGAGAGGTGAACAAAAGGTAAAAAGTGGAAAAGAGTTTCATTCCGCGCTGGAGAGGGGAATAATTCGACGTTGTGAGTATCACTATCCTTCTGATTCTGATTATCGCCGTGGCGCTGTTCTTCGACTTCACGAACGGTTTTCACGACACGGCGAACGCGATGGCCACATCCATCGCGACGGGGGCGCTCAAGCCGAAAACGGCGGTGGCGCTCGCGGGCGTCCTTAATTTAATAGGGGCGTTCCTGTCGGTGGCGGTGGCCAAGACGGTAGCGAGTGGCATCGTGAAGTTGGACGGGTTCGACCTGACCGACACCATCGAATCCGAAAAGCTGCTGCTCGTGGTGTTCGCCGGGCTGACCGGCGCCATCATGTGGAACCTGTTCACCTGGCTGTACGGGATCCCGTCCTCATCCTCGCACGCGCTGTTCGGCGGGCTGATCGGCGCGGCGATCGCGGCAATCGGGTGGGGAGGCGTCGTGTGGGAAGGCGTCCTGGACAAGATCATCCTGCCCGCCGTGTTCGCGCCGTTCGTCGCGGGGATCATTGCGGCCGTCGCGACGTGGCTGGTGTACCGACTCACCGCCAACGCCGAACACGAACACCGCGACACCTACTTCCGCTGGGGCCAGGTCGGGACCGCGTCGCTCGTCGCGCTCGCGCACGGCACCTCCGACGCCCAAAAAACCATGGGCGTCATCTTCCTCGCCATGGTCGCCGCCGGGCAATTCGACGCCGACCACACCATGCCCTTCTGGATCCAAGCAGCGTGCGCCCTGGCCATCGCCATCGGCACCTACTCGGGCGGGTTCCGCGTTATCCGCACACTGGGCAAAGGGCTCGTCGAGATCCACCCGCCACAAGGCCTCGCCGCGGAAACATCGTCCGCAGCAATCATCCTGACCTCCTCCCACCTCGGCATGGCACTATCGACGACCCACGTCGCCACCGGATCCATCATGGGCTCAGGCCTTACGGGCCCGAAGGGTGAAGTGCGCTGGGGAGTCGCCGGAAGGATGGCGCTCGCCTGGATCACCACACTGCCGATCGCGGCAGCCATCTCCTTCGTCACGTGGTGGGTGGCGAAGTGGGCGTCGACAATCGGAGGCGACCTCGTCTGGGGCGGCATCCTCCTCACCGTCATCCTCGCAATCGGCGGCGGCTACATGTTCTACCGCGCGCAACTGCAGCCCGTACACCGCGACAACGTCAACGACGACTGGGACCCAATCGACGGCCCCGAAGGCCCCGAAACCGGCCCGACCGGACCCGCGCACATCGTCGACACCACCCACGGCCTCAACCACATGGGCAAATAGGAGACAGAAATGCTGCAATCACTACTCATGGTCCTCGGCGTAGGCATGCTGCTCGGCGCCGGGCTGCCCACCCTGTTTTCGATGAGCATCCACTTCCTGTCCCCAGCCGAAGACGGCACGGCGGCGAGCGGGGTGCGGCGGGTTATTGGCTGGGCGTTCCTGGCGATCGTGCTGGTCGCCGTGGTGGCCGCCATTTTGCTGATCGCGCGCGAACGGATCGAATACTTCACCGGGTGGGACCCGTACCCGTTCTTGTAGATTGAGGTTTTTGGGGTTGTTTTCGTTCCGGTGTTTTCGTTGGTTTTCGTTGGTTTTCATTCCGGTCGAGGTGTTAAAGGAGTGCGACGCTGGTCGCCAGAAATCATCCTTGGCCAGTGCGAATGTGCGACCTGCATCGCACGCTTCTAATCCCACGCTTTGAATGGATCGGGGTATTTCTGCGGTTCAGCCGTGGGCGAGAATCGGGAAAGCGGCTGTGTAAGCTTTGGAATAGCGCTTTATCGAAGCGCTCCCTTTTCTAGCGGTGCGAGTCTCCACCGCTGGTGTGGTGGATCCAGGCTTGCCCTGGCTAGTTGGGGCCACCTCTCCGTGGGAAAGGGGGTGAGACGAGATGCCTAAACCTGGTGTCGGCGATAAGCCGGAAAAGGGGAAGGTCCGGATAGCAATCGGTGCGATTACGATCCGGACCTTTGTGGCGCTGACATGGAGGCGTTGGGTGGCTTCATGTCATATCCCACTATAGACGAGTTGTTGCCCTTTGCCTCAAGCCTGGGGAAATGAGTGTGCTGGCCACCGGGACTCGTTCCAGAAATACCTGCGACACGCCAATAGTGGGTGTTGACAAACTAATTTTGTGGCCCTAGAGTTACCTCAACGTGAACAGAAGGTTAACAACCTTCACACTTTGAAAGGAGGGACCCACATGATGCAGTTGATCAACCAAATCCGCACGTGGTTCCGCGACGAGAACAACGGCGTTGCCACCGGCATCGACGTGCTACCGCTCGCAGTCCTTCCACGGGCATAATTGCAAATGGGTTTGAGCCCGCACCCCTTGGTCTTTATGGCCGGGGTGCGGGTTTTTGCGTTGGTGAGGGAGGGCGCACCAGATTCCAGGATTTCGGGAGGGCGCCTGGGCAAAAGACCAGGTCGCAGGTTGGGCGGGAGGGAATGTGGTGTCCCCCCAACCGAGTGAGTGCCAAAGGACGCAACCAACTTTTCGCGACCTGGGCTTTTGCCGGATCTGGCAGATGGAATTGCGTCCTTTGGCACTGCTGTGAGGAGGCGCGCACCAAATTCCGGGATTTCGGGAGGGGGCCTTGATAAAAGCCCAGTTCGCCGCAACGCCAAGAGGGAATCTGGTGTCGAGCTGGAGGGAGTGCGCACCAAATTCCAGGGTTTCGGGAGGGGGCGGGCGGAAAAGCACAGGTCGCCAAAAGGTCACGAGCGAAAGTGGTGCACGGGGAATGCACAGGCAGCACACAGGCAGGCGCGGGAAGAAAAAAGGGCCCCACGAGGGGCCCTCAAGAACCCAATAACTAGTGGGCGACGGTGTGGCCTGCCTCGCGTTCGTTGGAGGAGCTGGTCATGGAGGCGAGGACTTCGCTGATGTGGAGGTCGCCGATGGGGGCTTGCTCGGGGTCGTCGAAGAGTTGGTCGCCGAGGATGTTGTAGACGTAGTCAAGGTCCTTGTCGCCACGGCCGGAGAGGTTGACCAGCAGGTTGAGTTCGTGGCCGTCGGCGTCGGCGACTTCGGCGAGCTTCAGGGCGTAGGCCAGGGCGTGGGAGGACTCGAGGGCGGGGATGATGCCCTCGTAGCGGGAGAGGAGTCGGAAGGCCTGAAGGGCGTCCTCGTCGGTGACGGCGACGTACTGGGCGCGGCCGATCTCGCGGAGGTAGGCGTGCTCGGGGCCGACGCCCGGGTAGTCCAGGCCGGCGGAGACGGAGAAAGACTCCGGCAACACTTCGCCGTCCTGACCAGTGACGATGTAGGAGCGGGAGCCGTGCAGGATGCCCAGCTTGCCGTGGTTGAGCGGTGCGCCGTGGCGGTCGGTGTCCAGGCCCTCGCCGGCGGGTTCGACGCCGATGAGTTTGACGTCGGCGTTGCCGGGCTCGTCCTTCAGGTATTCGGCGAAGGCGCCGATGGCGTTGGAGCCGCCGCCGACGGCGGCGATGACGGCGTCGGGAAGTCGGCCGGTGTCCTCCAGCATCTGCTGGCGAGACTCGCGCGAAATGACGGCCTGGAACTCCTTGACCAGGGTCGGGAAGGGGTGGGGGCCGCACGCGGAACCGAGGACGTAGTGGGTGGAGTCAATGTTGTCGACCCAGTCCTTAAGCGCGATGTCGATGGCGTTGGACATGGAGCCGCCGGTGTCATTGGTGACGGGGACGACGGTGGCGCCCATCAGGCGCATGCGGCGCACGTTCGGCTGCTGGCGCGCAACGTCCTGCGCACCCATGTAAATCGTGCACTCCATCCCCATCAGGGCGGCAACCATGGCGGTGGCGGTGCCGTGCTGGCCGGCGCCGGTCTCGGCGATGAGCCGGTTCTTCCCCAGCCGCTTCGCAATCAGCGCCTGCGCCAGCACCTGGTTACCCTTGTGTGCGCCACCGTGCGCGAGGTCCTCACGCTTCAGGAAAATTTTCGACGACCCAACCCTCGGCAAGTTGGCACACTCGTAGACCGGGGTCGGTCGGCCGAGGAACTTCGCTTGGAGGCGCGAGAGCTCGTCGAGAAACGCTTTGTCCTCGCGGGCCTCGACGAAGGCGCGCTCCAGCTGATCGAGCACCGGGTAGAGCGGCTCGGGCACATACTGCCCACCGAACTCCCCGAAATATGCAGGTAGGAGCGTGTCGCGCTCAATCTTTTCTACATCGGTCATGGTGAATTTCCTCCGCGTCTGTGAACCTTTGTTGTGCGACACTCTACCTCCAAAACGTGTAGTGTGGGGGCTTTCTGAACTCGAACAAAGGAGCAATCATGAAGCGCACACTGACAGTCCTGGCCGCAGCGGCACTGCTCGCTGGCTGCTCGAACGGCGGCACTGAGGCGCCAGCAACAAAGACCGTGACGGAGGCCCCGGAGACCACGGTGGCGACCACGGCGACGACGGCGGCAGCGTCGGAAAGCACGGGTGAGGCCACCAACGACGCCGCGTACGACGCGATTGAGGCGGCACGCCCATTCGGCACCGTCATCTCCATCGACCGCGAGAACAACACCAACGCTTTCGAGGTCAAGGTCGCCAAAGACGACCAGATCATTGAGCTGCATGTCGACGGCAACCACGTCATGCAGCAGGAGTCCGAGCAGGACGCTGAGGACGTCGCGAAGGCGGGCCAGGCAACCGTGGCGATTGAGGACGCCATCAAGGACGCCCTCAACCAGCACGACGGCATCCTGGATTCCGCGGAGCTCGACGAGGACAACGGCGCACTGCAGTGGGAAGTCAGCATCGATAACCCGGACGGCACTGACCTGGCAACGGTCAACGTCCCGGCGAAGTAAGGATTACCGCTACTGGGGGTCAAACCCGGGCGGGTGCAACAACGCACCCGCCCGGGTTTTTGCGTTGATGGGGGAGGGGTGGCGTCGATAATTAGTTTGAGCGTATAGGCCCGACAACATCCAGCGCGTAATGTGTGCCGCGTCACCATTTGGAGTTGAAGGGAGTGAACATGGGCATCGTTGCGTTGATAGTGTTCATCGCGATCACGGTTGTGTTCAATGTTTTGCTAAAGCGCAATATTGCAGAAGCGCTGCTGATCGGCCTGGTCGGCGTGGCGCTCGTCGGCGGAACGAGGGCGCCAGAGCTGCTGTGGCTGGGAATTAAAAAGGCCGTCTCCTCGGAGGTCACGTTCGCTGGTATGGCGTTCGTGTTCATGGGGATCATTGTGCAGTCGACGGGCTTGATTGACAGGCTGATTACCATCCTGAACTCGATCTTCGGCCGGCTGCGCGGTGGGGCGGGCTACGTGTCCACCCTGGCCTCGGCAATGATGGGGCTCATCGCGGGCTCAACCGCTGGCAACTCCGCCACGGTCGGCTCCGTGACCATCCCGTGGATGAAGCAGACAGGGTTCTCCTCCAATAGGGCAGCGACCCTCGTCGCCGGTAACTCCGGCCTGGGCGTGGCGCTGCCGCCGAACTCCACCATGTTCATCATTCTGGCGATGCCGGCGGCTGCGGCGTCGTCGGCAAGCCAGGTGTACGTGGCGCTGGCCTGCGCCGGCGCATACGCGGTGCTGTACCGCCTGGCAGTCGTGTTCTTCTGGACCAAGAAAGACCGCATCCCCAAGACTCCCAAGGACCAAATCGTGCCGTTCGGGCAGGCGTGGGCGCAGGGGTGGCGCTCGCCGTCAATCTTCCTCGGCATCATCATCCCGGTGCTGCTCACCATCGGCCCGCTGGCCAACTGGTTCAAAAACTCCACCGGCGTCGGCGAGGACGGCATCAAGGCCATCTCCATCATCGTGTGGGTGCCGGTACTGATCACGCTCATCGCCCTCATCGAGGGCGCGGGCCGCATCCGCCGCAACAACGCCCAGTTCAGGGCACAGATCGTCCGCGACCTGCCGAGCTTCGCCACCGTGGGCATCTCGCTGTTCGCAGCGCTCGCGGCCGCGTCCATCATGGAGGAACTCGGCGTTGGCGACCAGCTCTCCAACACGCTCGGGGCAATGGACCTGCCGAAGTGGGTCATGATCCTCGTCGTCGGCGTGCTCGCCGTCATCGTGGCAACCCCGCTGTCCTCCACCGCGACGGCAGCCGCCATCGGCGCCCCGGCAGTCGCGGCGCTCACCGCGGTGGGCATCGACCCGACGGTGGCGATCGTCGTCACCCTGCTATGCACCTCGACGGAGGGGGCGTCGCCACCCGTGGGCGCGCCGATCTATCTCTCGGCCGCGATGGCGGAAGCCAACCCGACCAAGATGTTCATCCCGCTCATCATCTACTTCGTCCTGCCGATGATCCTGCTGGCGTGGCTCGTCGGCATGGGACTGGTCCCCGTCTACGTACCAGGAGCGTAACACCATGAACCCAATCTTCAAGCTCTTCTCCATCCTGTTCTACGTTTTCCTCGCCGCATTCCTCCTCGGCGGGCTCGCACTCGTCGGCATTCAGGCGGTCGGACTCGTCACCGGCAGTGGCGACACCATCACCGGCGCCAAAGCGACGCTCGCGCCGTGGGTCTTCGGCGCAGCTACACTTTGTGCAGTATCCGCATTCGTACTCGGCTACCGCCCCGAAGCGCTCCGAGCACAACGCGAACAACGCCAACGCGACAAAGAAGTGCAGTTCCGCGAGCACCGCGACGATGCTCGGGACGAAAACAGCGCAGAATAATAGAGGACACGCATGAACACCACGCCACACGCCATCCGGGCCAAGCTCCGCAAAGACATGCCAACCCGGGCCGCCTACTCCTCTGACGCATCACTCTTCCGACGCGTCCCGGCCGCAGTACTCGAACCCAGCAGCGCACAAGACGTACTCGACGGCATCGCCTACGCACGCGAACGCGGCTGGTCCATCGTGGGGCGTGGTGGTGGATCCTCCGTGGCGGGCAACGCCATCGGCGACGGCCTCGTCATCGACACCTCCCGCTACTTCAACCGCATCCTCAACATCGACCTCGAGGCCAAAACGGCCACCGTGGAACCCGGCGTCATCTGCGACCAACTCCGCGACGCCGCCGCACCCCACGGCCTGACCTACGGCCCCGACCCCTCCACCCATTCCCGATGCACCATTGGCGGAATGGTGGCCAACAACGCGTGCGGCTCACACTCCGTCGCCTACGGCACCTCCGCCGACAACCTCGTCGACATCACACTCGCACTTGCCGACGGCAGGGAAGTCACCTTCAACACGGACGGCTGCGATGATCCCCAACTTCACGACGCCCTCTCCGCCCTCTACACCGAAAACCAGGAACTGATCCAGCGGGAACTCGGGCGCTTCCCCCGCCAAGTCTCCGGATATGGACTGCACTACCTGGGCACCGACATGGCCAAAGCCATCGCCGGGTCCGAAGGCACCCTCGGGGTGATTACGCGGATGACCGTGAGGCTCGTCGATAAGCCGAAGCACACCGCACTGGCCGTGCTGTCTTTCGCGGACGTCTTCGCCGCCGCCGACGCCGCCCCCAAACTGCGCCAACCCGGTGTGGCCACCATCGAAGGCATGGGCGGTGACCTCCTCGACGCGCTACGCAGCAAAAACGGGCAAGAACACGCCGGCGAAAACCTCCCCGGCCAACCCCACGCCGGCGGCTGGCTCTACTGCGAAACCGAAGGCGACACCCTCGAGGAAGCCATCGCCGCCGCCGAAGCGCTCACCACCACCGTCGAACACACCGGAGCCGTCGTGGTCAGCGACCACGCCGAAGCCCGCGCACTCTGGCGCATCCGCGAAGCCTCCGCAGGCACCGTCACCCGCCTCCCCGACGGCGGCGAAGCCTGGCCCAACTGGGAAGACTCCGCCGTACCACCCGAAAACCTGGCCAGCTACCTGCGCGGACTCTACGACCTCATGGACACCTACGGCTACCGCGGCATCCCATTCGGCCACTTCGGCGAAGGCTGCGTCCACGTCCGCATCAGTTTTGACTTCCACTCAACAGAGGGCATCACCAACTTCAACAACTTCATGAATGACGCCGCCACACTCGTCACCAAGCACGGCGGGTCCCTGTCCGGCGAACACGGCGACGGCCGCGCACGCTCATCCCTGCTGCACACCATGTACAGCCCCGAAATGCGCGCCATCTTCGAAGAGTTCAAACTGCTCTTCGACCCACAGCGCATCATGAACCCCGGCGTCCTCGTCTGGGCCGACGCCGTCACCGACGGCCTCCGCATGGAACCCGCCCAACGCGCCCACGAAATCACACCCGTCCAACTCTTCCCACGCGACAACGGCAGCTTCACCGACGCCGTCAACCGCTGCGTCGGCGTCTCCGCCTGCCGCTCCATGGACGGCGCCATGTGCCCCTCCTTCCAAATCACCCACGACGAAATCCACTCCACCCGCGGCCGCGCCCGCATCCTCTCCGAACTCTTCCGCGGCGAAACCATCACAGGTGACGACGCCGAGTCTGCGCTCGACCTGTGCCTTTCCTGCAAAGCGTGCGCCTCCGAGTGCCCGGTCAACGTGGACATGGCCACCTACAAAGCAGAGTTCCTCAACGACCACTACGCCGGCCGCGTCCGCCCACGCGTCCACTACCTCATGGGCTGGCTGCCAATCCTCAGCCACATCGCCCACAAACTCCCGCTCGTGCCACGCATCACGAACTGGGCCCTCCACGCCCCCGTCGTATCGACGGCGGTGGCGAAACTCGGCGGCGTTGACACCGGGCGGCCGCTCATCAGCTTCGCCCCGGAGTCACTGCAGAAGTGGGCGCGGAAGCGTTCGGGTGCTGATGGCGGTGCTGCTGGTTCGCGTGAGCGGATCGTGCTGTGGCCCGACAGCTTCAACAACAAGCTCAACACCGGCCCGGCGCGAGCGGCCGTCGAAACGCTGGAAATGCTCGGCTACGAAGTCATCATCCCCGAAGGCTTCGTCTGCTGCGGCCTGACCTGGCACTCCACCGGCCAACTCGCGATGACGCGGCGCGTGCTCGAACACTCCGCGCATGTGCTCAAGCCGTACCTGGACCAAGGGCTGCAGGTTGTCGCGCTGGAGCCGTCGTGCACCGTCATGCTGCAACACGACGCCACCACCCAAACCGCCGACCCCGCCGTACGCGAACTCGCCGAAGCCACCCACACCTTCGCCGAAATCGTCGCCCCGAAGATCCAGGCGCTCGTCGCCGAGGGCAAGGTACGCAAGCACAGCGGCAGCATCCTCACCCAAGTGCACTGCCACGAGAAGTCACTCGGCGACCCGCAGCAGTCCTCCCTGATCCTGGCGGCGCTCGGCTACGACGAAGAACAAATCCAGACCGGGTGCTGCGGTCTCGCCGGCAACTGGGGCTTCGAAGACGGCCACGCCGAAATGTCGCTGGAGCTGGGAGAACGCGAACTGTTCCCGCGCGTGAGGGAGCACGACGGCCCCGTCGTCGCCGACGGCTTCTCCTGCCGCACCCAAGTCGAGCAGGGCACCGGCACCCAGGCGCAGCACGTCGCCGAAATCGTGCGCGATGTGCTGCGGGAGGAGCTCGGGTAGCCGATTTCAAGTACCGTGTGGGCATGAACCACACCATCGAACACCAGCTACGGCACAGGACGATCCGCGAGTTTGAGCGGAGGGGCGTCGATAAGGAGGTGCTGGACCAGCTGTTCGAGGTCGCGATGCGCACAGCGAGCTCGCGCGGCCTGCAGCAAGCCAGCATCATCCACGTCACCGACGCCGACCTGCAGCGAAGGCTGGCAGAGATCGGGCAGCAGGAATACGTCGGGCGCGCGCCCGTCTACCTGCTCTTCATCGTCGACACCGCGCGCAACGCCGCACTCTTGGAGGACCCCTCAGCCGCCGGGCACACCCGCCCCTTCGTCGAAGGATTTACCGACGCCTGCCTCATGGCCCAAAACGTCGTCAACGCGGCGGAGTCGCTCGGGATGGGCGCCAACTACCTCGGCAACATCCACAACGACCTCCAAGCCGTCGTTGACCTGCTGGAACTGCCACGCTTTACCTTCCCGGTCGTCGGGCTGACCCTGGGCTGGCCCGCCCAAGACCCACAACTCAAACCACGCATCCCGGCGCGGCTTCGCGTCATGGAAAACGCCTACCAGGCCCCCGCGAGCTGGTCCGAGGCGCTGGGGGAGTACGACCAGGAGATGACCACCTACTACGACCTCCGAGACGCCAACCGCAGGTCCGACAACTTCTTCCGCCAAGTCCGCGCAGGGGTTGCCGACGCACGCCGTGCCGCAGGACGGGTCCCTGGATGTCGCGCGGCGGCAGGGGTTCGAGATCTAATTTTTTGGGGGGCGAGTGCCAAAGGACGCAATTCCTGTTTGAAGAGGGAGTAAAAGCCCAGGTCACGAAGAAGGGGTTGCGTCCTTTGGCACTGGGGTGAGGGGGAGCGCACCAAATTCCCCCTCGTGGAGTTGGCGAACTGGGGAAACGCCGAGGGGGTCTGGCGGAAAACGGGAATGTGGTGTCCCATCGGGAGGGAGTGAGTGAGGCTAGAGGCCTGTTTGTGCGCTGAGGATCTCATCACGCACGCGTTCGAAGGACTCGCACCCCTCCAAGAAGCTCACATCGGTAAGTGCCTCCACCCAACGGGACCGGTCCGTCGTGAAGCGGGAATCATGCTTTCGCTTTCGGCGCCCGCGGGTGGCGAAGTGGGCGTCGTGAAGCTGTTTTAGCCGATCCTTCGCCGCGATATTCGGGATAGTTTTCCTGGCTGGCAGATCCTTCGCAGGAATGTTGATCCCCAGCTGTGCCTGATACTGCGGACTGTGCAGTGCGTGGAGCACCCACGCCTCAGTCATTTTCACCGGCACAACGGGAACAACCGCGAACTCCGGGCTGACCTCTTCGGACGCCTGGTGGACTTCAAGCGCACGGCGCTCATAGCCGTCATTGTCTGCATCCCGATGAACAAAAACAATGTCAGGCGTTTGACCCTGATCCATGATGAGCTGAAGGACATCAGCCGTGCGCTTCGACCCCGCGAAAGGCTGAGCAACAATTTGGGAGTCAGCCCCGAATCCGAGATCGATGAGGAGCGCCTTGAGCGGGCTCATCAAGCCATCGTCGCTGGTACCCTCGCGAACGAGCAAACAGTACAGTGGTCTACTCATTGATCCCCCTCATCTTCTACCGCGAAGAACTCCCGGAAGTTGAGCTCCGGAAACGACTCGCGAAGAAGCTCCTCAACGTTCGCAGCCGAAGCCTTCACCTTCGACTTCCTCCAGCTCCCCTCCGCCACCACCGGGGTGAGGACCAGCGAGCCATTCATCGGATCCTTCGACCCCAGCAACAGCTCGTCAAAATTGTCCTTGTGCAGCGCTAAAAATGCTGGTGAATGGGTATTCACGATGACCTGACGAAGCGGATTCTCCGCCCCAATTGCTTCCTCAGGATCCACACTCAAATTGTGCAACAGCCAATACATCGCCTGGATCTTTAACGGGTGAATGCCGTTCTCGGGCTCTTCGAAGCAGATCAGGCGGCTCCCACCGGAGTCAAGCAAGATCGTGCCTAGGACCAGGAAGCGCAGCGTCCCGTCAGAAAGAGAACGGGCAGACACCACACCGCCATTACCGACCTGCGCCTGCAGCGTAAACACCTGGCGTGCCTCGTCAAAGTCCACCGTAACGCTGCGTACATCGACAAGATCTCCGACGACATCAGCAAGCTCCGCAAGCACATCATGATCCGGCGACTGCCCCACAAGACGATCCAACGTCTTCGGCAGGTTCCCGCCCTTCGCACTAATAAAGTCGGGAGCCAACGCCTCGCTCGGCGCGCGCATGGCACTCGGCTCAAGGGAAAGGTACATCCACGCATCCAGCTCCCGGCGCGCCGCCATAATCACCGGATACTGGTCCTGCTGCCCATACACCGACAGCGCAGTACGGGCCGGCGCATCCCCGCTCAGCGACACCAACGACGGCCTTCCCTGACTTCCATGCCGCACATGGATTTGTCGTTCCTGCTCACTCGTCTCAATAAACGCTTTTCGACGTCCGCCCATGATCGCAGACTCAACAAAGCTTTTCTTTGCCCAACCCAGCTTCTCTCGAGCATCCGCCTTCGTAAGCGGTTTCAGCTCCTCACGCGTAACAACAATGCTGGAAACGTTCCTATTGTTGCCAACAGTCACGTCCCGCAGCTCAAGATCAACCTCATACCGGAGATACGTCTGATCAGCAGTAATCGACTTGCCGAAGGAATCCTCAAATTCCTTCTCCGTAATCATCTCCGCAGCAAACGACATCTTGCCACCCGGCGCGAAAATATCGCGCACGTCGCCCCCATTGCCCCGGATCTTGATGGCAGCCTCATTCAACGTCCGCGACCCAGTGAGCGCTAGGAACTGGAGGGCGTCGAAAAGATTAGATTTACCAATCGCATTCGCCCCGGCGACACACGTGTAAGGGCCGAGGTCGATAGCTAGGTTGCGCAGGTTCTTAAACCCATCAACTTCAAAGCGGGTAAGCATATCGAAATACTAACCCACGCCTAGCTAGTCAAACTCTCTAAGAACCTGAACCGTCAGGTTCTTTTACTGCTAGGGCAGATTAAGGAATACGGCATCGGGGCGATTGCGGAATCGGGGGGACGCGGGCGTCGGAAAGTGAGTGGGAAATGCGAAGCCTTCCTCGTCGGTAGTGCGGGAGCGTGGCGAGCGCAGTCGCGTGCTCAATAAAACATAAACCTTTCTCAATTTAGGCTATACTTTACACACTTTCTTCACAGCTGACTCTGTGTTGAGTTTAACCATGTGAACCGCCAGGTTCCCCGACAGTAAAGGACACCACATGAAGCGAATCGTTGCTTCCATAACCGCAGTAGCCATGCTGGCTACCACCGCCACACCGGCAAACGCCGCCAACGCTAAGTACCAGAACGGTACCTGCGCGTTCACCCTGTTCGACGACGAGCTTCCCAGCCTCAAAGCAAGCACCATCGCACCCAAGAAAGCACTTTCGGAGGCCGGGTTGCGCGAGGCATTCGCGCTGGTAACGCCGCAAGAAGCATCGGACAAGCTGACACTCCTCGATCAGGAGGTCGCCGCACTCACCAAGCAGCGCTCAGAACTACTCGACGCCACCACCAACGGCACAGCCGACGAACAACAACTTAAACAGCTCAACTCCCAGCTCAAGTTCCTTCGCGCTTTCGAGCCTGCCCTGAAAGCCTGCTCTCAGCGCGAGGACTACAAGGGGAGAGTAGTCCGAAGCCCACGTCCAAAGCAGACTGGACCAAAGCAGACCGGGTCAATCGGCAACAGCGAAGGAAGTAGCATTAAAGATGTGAGCCCAGCAGAGATGCGCGATTGGCTCAGCGTCGCTGGCCCACTCGCCGGGATCTTCCTCGCAGTAGCGCTCGGCGCGGCCGCACTCGTGACCGTGGTATTCCCAGAAATGGCACCGAAGCTGCCGTTCTAGGCGCACCTATTTCGGGGGTATTTAGGGAGCAACTCCAAACATTTATCGAAAAACTATTTCCCGAATAGTGGGGATTCAATATATTTTCGAGCTAGGTAGTTCACCTAAAGCCCCTTAATTCTTACCCCTGAAAAGAGGTTCAACATGAAGAAGATCATCACCGCCGCAGTTGCTTCGGCAGTCATCGCTGGTGGCCTGGCCGCTCCAGCACAGGCAGCTGACAACCAGCCACAGGAGACCAAGTGCAAGATCACCTACCCGGTTGCCAAGGAAGGCGACAAGGCCGAAACGAAGGAATTCACCAAGGCTGAGGCTGACGCACAGCTAAAGAAGGACATCGAGGCTTCGGCCAAACTGGTCAAGGAGCGCGCTGAGGTCGAGGCACAGCTCAAGGACAAGAAGATCAAGCAGGAAGACGCCGACAAGAAGTTCAAGGAGATCGACGCAAAGCTCGCCACCCTGAACGCCACCGCCCCAGCACTTCGCGCTTGCGCAGCTGGCAAGAACCTCTCCCCATCCAGCTCCAAGATCGAGTCCACCCTCAGCTCCATTGACGGCAAGCTGAACAACTACGGCATCGGTGCCGTAGCTGGTGGCTCCGTTCTCGCGCTGATCGCCCTGATCGCAGTGGCCCTGCCACAGGTTGCACCGATGCTGCCACCAGCAGTGCGCGACGCGCTTCCTTTCTAAGAAGCATCTCACCGATAGATGTGGGCGACCCATGTGGGTCGCCCATTTTTTATGCGCTTGGGCTAGAAGCCTAGGGGGCGCGCACCAGATTCCTGGTTTCTGACAGGCGGGTTTGGAAAAGACCAGGTCAGTTAGGGCGCGGGAGGGAATGTGGCGTCCCATCGGGGGTGCCAGTGCCAAAGGACGCAATTCCTGTTGGGGGAGGGGATAAAAGCCCAGGTCGTGAAAAGGGGGTTGCGTCCTTTGGCACTGGGGTGAGGGGGAGTGCACCAAATTCCCTCTCGTGGTGTTGACGACCAGGGGAAACGCCGAGGGGGTCTGGCGGAACGCTTTATGTCAAGTGGTTGTGAACGTGGTTGGGTGTTAGATCGTGATGGGTTGTGGGGGCGGGGCGGTTTGGGTAGTGGTGCGGATGATGCTGACTTCTGCCGGAATGCCTGTGCCAGCTGCGGTGTTCGGAAGTTGAGTGATGATGCCTTCGCGTAGCGCGTTTCGCATCCCCTCCTCGCGTTGGTGTTGCAGTTTGTCCCAGGTGCCGTCGAGGACTGCTTGTGGCGGGTAGTAGTTGATTCCACTGTGGGGAGTGGCGTTATAGACCGGCACCCATTCGTTGAGCCAGTTTTTGGCGTGGCCGAGTGTGGCAAACGTTTTCGGGTAGTAGGTCCTGCCTTTCATGGTGTGGAACACCGACTCGGTATGCGGATTGTCGTTGCTGGTGTGAGGCCGGTTAAATGAGCGGGCCACACCGTGTTTGGCGAAGAGTTTGCCGAGGCGTTTGCTTGTCATCGCAC
>NZ_JAEUWV010000026.1:0-21129 GCF_024102595.1 Corynebacterium lipophilum | reverse complement strand
TGTCGCAGGCACCCTCGTAGAGATCCTCGCTGAGGAAGACGACACCGTCGAGGTCGGCGAAGTCATCGCCCGCATCGGCGACGCTGACGCCAAGCCAGCTGAAAAGGAAGCTCCAAAGGCCGAAGAGACAAAGGAAGAAAAGAAGGAAGCCCCGAAGGCTGAAGAGCCTAAGGAGGAGAAGCCGAAGGACGAGAAGCCTGCATCGCAGGCTTCGACCAAGGTGAACAAGTCCGACGGTTCCCTCCCGTACGTCACCCCGCTCGTGCGCAAGCTGGCAGAAAAGCACGGCGTTGATCTTTCCACGGTCGAGGGCACTGGCGTTGGTGGCCGAATCCGCAAGCAGGACGTGATCGCTGCGGCGAAGGGTGGATCCGACGACAAGACCGAGGCATCGGCTCCGAAGTCCGAGGAAAAGAAAGGCGCACGCTCCAACTGGTCCACCAAGTCCGTGGATCCGGAGAAGCAGTCGCTGATCGGCACCACCCAGAAGGTCAATCGCATCCGCGAGATCACCGCTGCGAAGATGGTCGAGTCGCTGCAGACCACGGCTCAGCTCACGCACGTTCAGGAAGTCGATGTCACCCGCATCGCAGAGCTGCGCAAGCGCGTGAAGCCGGAGTTCATCAAGAAGCACGACGCCAACATCACCTACCTCGCGTTCTTCATCAAGGCGACGGCCGAGGCCCTGGTCTCCCACCCGAACGTCAACGCGTCCTACGATGCGGAGAAGAAGGAGATCACCTACCACGAGGACGTCAATATTGGTGTCGCAGTGGATACGCCACAGGGCCTGCTCGTGCCGGTGATCAAGCGTGCACAGGACCTGAACCTGGCGCAGATCGCGCAAGCTATCAACGACCTGGCGACCCGCGCACGCAACAAGAAGCTGCGCCCGGACGACCTGTCTGGTGCAACGTTCACGGTGACCAACATCGGTTCCGAAGGTGCACTGCTGGATACGCCGGTGCTCACCCCGCCACAGGCAGGCATCCTGGGTACCGCGGCGATTGAGAAGCGCCCGGTCATCGTTACAGAGGAAGGTAGCGACTCCATCGCGATCCGCCAGATGTGCTACCTGCCATTCACCTACGATCACCAGCTGATCGACGGCGCAGATGCAGGCCGCTTCGTCACCACGATCAAGGACCGCATCGAAACCGGCGACTTTGAAGACGACCTAGACCTCTAAAACAGGTCAAGATGAGGAATCTTAGCGGTGGCCCCAATGCCAATACGGTGTTGGGGCCACCGCTGTTTTCACCTCTGCATATTTTCAGCTGACTGGCCGACCCAGGCCAGTTTTGCCCCGTAGACTATTCACGACATCAGGTTCAGAACTACCAAAGGAGTAGATCTTGGATTACATCACCCGCCATATCGGTCCGGACACGCAGGAAACGGAGGCGATGCTCGCGAAAGTCGGCTACGACTCACTCGAGGCGCTGACCACTGCCGCGATCCCCGCCGATCTGCTACTTCAAGGGCCACTCAACCTTCCCGCCCCGCTCACGGAATACCAGGCGCAGGATCGGTTGCGGGAGTTGGCGTCGAAAAATGAGGTGCTCAAGGCGTTCTACGGCCAGGGGTACTCGTCGACGTTGACGCCGCCGGTAATTCGGCGCGGTGTGGTCGAGGATGCTGGGTGGTACACGGCGTATACACCGTATCAGCCTGAGATTTCGCAGGGTCGTCTTGAGGCACTGCTGAACTTCCAAACTATGGTGCAGGACCTGACCGGCCTGGACATTGCGAACGCTTCCCTGCTGGATGAGGCTTCGGCGGCTGCGGAGGCTGTCGGCTTGATGGCTCGCGCAGTGCGCAAGGGTCGGACGGTGCTGCTGGATGCGCGCCTGCACCCGCAGGTGTTGCGGGTCGCGTCGGAGCGTGCTCGCACGCTTGACCTCGAGGTGGAGGTCGTTGACCTGCGTGAGGGGGTCGTGGGAGAGGGCCTCGTGGGTGCCATCGTGGCCTACCCCGGCACCGAGGGCGACGTGGTTGATCCTCGCGTGGTGGTCGAGGCGGTGCACGAGCGCGGGGGCTTGGTCGCGGTGGATGCGGATATTCTTGCGCTGACGCTGCTGGAGTCCCCTGGTGAGCTTGGCGCGGATATCGCGATCGGGTCCACGCAGCGCTTCGGCGTTCCGCTGTTCTACGGTGGCCCGCACGCCGCGTACATGGCGGTCAAGGAGAAGATGAAGCGCCAGCTGCCGGGCCGCCTGGTGGGTGTGTCGAAGGACGCGGAGGGCACTCCTGCCTACCGCCTGGCCCTGCAGACCCGTGAGCAGCATATTCGTCGCGAGCGCGCGACCTCCAACATCTGTACCGCGCAGGCGTTGCTCGCGGTGACAGCGTCGATGTACGCCGTGTACCACGGCCCACGCGGTCTTGAGGCTATCGCTGCTCAGGTGCATGACTGGGCGGCGCGCTTCGCCAAGTCCCTGCGTGACGCGGGTATCGAGGTCAAGCACGACGCGTTCTTCGACACGGTGGCCGTCGTCGTGGACAGCTCCGAGGCAGTGTGCGAGCGCTTGGCGGATGCCGGTTACCTGGTGCGCCCGATTGACGCGACCACGGTGGGTGTCTCCTTCGGTGAGGACACGTCGGAGGACGACCTCGCGGCGCTGCTCGCTGGCTTCGGTGTCGACACGGTTGCTCACGAGGCGCCGTCCGCGCTGCCCGAGGCGCTGCGCCGCACAACGGAGTTCATGACGCACCCCAATTTCAACTCGGTGCATTCTGAGACGCAGATGATGCGCTACATCCGCAAGCTCGGCGACAAGGACCTCGCGCTGGATCGCACGATGATCCCGCTGGGTTCCTGCACGATGAAGCTGAACCCGACCGCGGGCCTAGAGACCATCACGTGGCCAGCATTCGCGAACGTGCACCCGTACACACCGGATCGCTTCACGGCTGGTTGGAGGGAGCTTATCGACGAGCTCCGCGCCTGGCTTGTCGAAATCACCGGATACGCCGAGGTATCTATGCAGCCAAACTCGGGTGCGACGGGCGAGCTGGCTGGCCTGTTGGCGATTCGCCGCTACCACGTTTCCCGTGGTGACCATGGCCGTGACATCTGCTTGATCCCGGCGTCGGCGCACGGTACGAACGCTGCGTCGGCGACGCTGGCGAACCTTCGGGTGGTCGTCGTAAAGACTGCGGAGGATGGCTCGATCGACCTGGCTGACTTGGATGCGAAGCTTGAGCAGCACGGCGAGCACGTCGCAGCGATTATGGTCACCTACCCGTCCACGCACGGTGTGTATGAGGACACGGTGCAGGCCGTCGCGGAGAAGGTGCACGCGGTGGGCGGTCAGGTCTACATCGATGGCGCGAACATGAACGCGCTGACTGGGCTTGCGCGCCCGGGTGACTTTGGTGGCGACGTATCGCACCTGAACCTGCATAAGACGTTTACGATTCCGCACGGCGGTGGCGGCCCGGGCGTTGGCCCGATTGGTGTGGCGGAGCACCTGATTCCGTTCCTGCCGACGGACCCGAACGTCGACCCAACGCATGCGGCCGACCCTGCCCCAGTTGGCGAGGGCGTGCCGGTTGCCGCGGCGAAGTTCGGCTCGGCGGGCGTGCTGCAGATCGCGTGGTCCTACATCGCGATGAGCGGTGCGGAGGGGTTGGCGTCCGCAACTGCGCATGCGGTGCTGGCGGCGAACTACGTGGCTCACGAGCTGCACGATTCCTTCCCGGTGCTCTACACCGGCGAGCATGGGCTGGTGGGCCACGAGTGCATCCTTGACCTGCGCGAGCTGACGGACCGCTCGGGCGTGACCGCGGCGGATGTGGCGAAGCGCCTGGTGGACTACGGTTTCCACGCCCCTACCCTGGCGTTCCCGGTGGCGGGCACGCTGATGGTGGAGCCGACCGAGTCCGAGGATCTGGACGAGCTGGATCGCTTCATCGAGGCGATGCGTTCCATCCGCACGGAGATCCAGGAGATCATCGACGGCAAGGTATCCTACGAGGCCTCCGTCCTGCACCATGCGCCGTTTACCGCGCACAGCGTCGCTAGCACTGCGTGGGACTACGAGTTCTCCCGCGAGCAGGCCGCCTACCCGGTAGAGCGCTTGGTGCGCGAGAAGTACTTCCCGCCTGTGCGCCGCATTGATGAGGCGTACGGCGACCGCAACCTGGTGTGCTCCTGCCCGCCGCCGGAGGCGTTTGATATTTCTGAAAGTTCAGCGAGTGCGGAAAAGTAAGGAGTGATTGTGATGGCTGAGACCCCTTTGTTTGCAGCGCATGAGGAGCTTGGTGCTTCCTTTACGGACTTCGGTGGCTGGAACATGCCACTGAAGTACGACAACGAGCTTGCGGAGCACCGTGCGGTGCGCGAGCGCGTCGGCATCTTTGATCTCTCCCACATGGGCGAGATTGATGTACGCGGCCCCCAGGCTGCGGAGTTTTTGGACTACACGTTGATTTCCACGCTGTCTACGTTGCGTGTTGGCAAGGCGAAGTACTCGATGATCGTGGCCGAAGATGGCGGCATCATCGACGATTTGATCTCTTACCGCCTCGCAGACGATCACTTCCTGGTCGTGCCGAACGCTGGCAACACGCCCGCGGTGTGGGAGGCATTCCAAAAGCGCGCAGCAAACTTCGATGTAGAGCTGACGAACCGTAGCGCGGACGTCGCGCTTGTTGCGGTGCAGGGCCCTGATTCCTTATCGACGATCGCTTCGCACCTCGACGGCGACGCCGGTGCCTTGGCGTACTACTCGGCGGCACCGATGCGCTTCGGTGACTGCGACGTCTTGGTCGCCCGAACCGGCTACACCGGCGAGGACGGCTTCGAGATCTACTGCGACCGCGAAGACGCCCGCGCGATCTGGGACGCTCTCGCACCGAACGCGACGCCGTGTGGCCTGGCTGCGCGCGACTCCCTGCGGCTCGAGGCGTCGATGCCGCTGTACGGCCACGAGCTTTCCCGCGAGATCACCCCGGTCGAGGCCGGGATGGGCCGCGCGTTTGCGAAGAAAGAGGCGGACTTCGTGGGCAAGGACGCGCTTGTCAGCCGCGAGCCCTCGGTGGTTATTGCCGGCCTGTCGTCGGAGCAGCGTCGCGCCGCTCGCGAGGGTGCCGAGATCTACCTGGGCGATACGCGCATCGGCGTCGTCACCTCCGGGCAGCCTTCGCCCACGCTGCAGCGTCCGGTGGCGCTCGCGCACATCGACCCAGCGCACGCCGAGGTTGGCACGGATGTTGAGATTGATATCCGCGGCCGCCGCTATCCGTTTACTATTGTGGACACACCGTTCTATTCCCGAAAGGACCAGTAATCATGTCTTTGAACCCTGATTTTTACTACTCGGAGGACCACGAGTGGATCAACGCTCGCCCTGAGGACGCTGCTGGCACCAAGGTGCGCGTAGGCATCACGAACGTTGCGGCGGATCGCCTCGGCGAGGTCGTGTTCGCTGAGCTGCCGCAGGTCGGCGACCAGGTCACGGCTGGTGAGACGTGCGGTGAGGTGGAATCGACGAAGTCGGTGTCTGACCTGTACGCACCGGTGACTGGCACGGTGACCGCGGTCAACGAGGACATTGATGGCGCCTACGAGGCCATCAACGAGGACCCGTTCGGTGCTGGCTGGCTCTTCGAGGTTGAGGTCGAGGAGGTTGGTCCACTGATGACGGCGGATGAGTACGCTGCCGCTAACGGTGTCGAAAACTAGCGACTATCGTTGGCAGGCATGACAGCTCCACGCGATCCGTTCTTCCCTGCCGACAAATCCATTCGGGCCTCAGCCGCGCCTATTGATGTGCGCGAGCTGGGGCTCGTTGATTATGAGGAAGCCTGGCACCTCCAGGCTGAGCTGGCCAAGCAGCGTGCGTCGGACGAGATCCCGGACACGGTGTTGGTGCTGCAGCACCCCTCGGTGTTTACCGCGGGCAAGCGAACCCAGCCGGAGGACTTGCCGGATCCGTCGTACCCGGTCTCGGTCGTGGACGTTGATCGCGGAGGACGCATCACGTGGCACGGCGAGGGCCAGCTTGTCCTCTACCCCATCATCAAACTTGCCCAACCGGTAGACGTCGTGGACTACGTGCGCCGCCTGGAGGAGGCGATCATCGAGACGGTGCGCAAGGCGGGGGTACATGCCGCCGGGCGTATCGACGGCCGCTCCGGCGTCTGGGTGCCAAAAACCGTCGACGCGGCGGATAGCTCGGCGTCGCACCGCGATAGGAAGATCGCGGCGCTGGGTATCCGCATCACCCGCGGAGTGACCATGCATGGGCTCGCGCTGAACTGCGACAACACCTTGGAGCACTACGGCCACATCGTTGCGTGCGGCATCGACGACGCCGACGTGACCACGATGAGCCTGGAGCTCGGCCGCGACGTCACACCTGAGGAGATGACCGCTCCGCTGCTCGACGCCCTCAAGCGCGCCCTTGCAGGCGAGCTCGTGGTGGCCGACCACAGCTTTGGTTCGGCACCGGATCCGACGAAGGGGCTCAAACGTCGAGATGTAAGGCGAGCCTCCCATTAAACCTCGACTTTGGAGGGGCTGTCCGTTACGGTGGACGGCGTGACTATTGCACCAGAAGGACGCAAACTACTTCGCGTAGAAAAACGCAACGCCCAGACCCCTATCGAGTCGAAACCGCGTTGGATCCGCAACGCGGTCAAGACCGGCCCTGAGTACGAGGACATGAAAAAGAAGGTGAAGGGCGCGTCCCTTCACACCGTGTGCCAGGAGGCCGGCTGCCCCAACATTCACGAGTGCTGGGAGTCGCGCGAGGCGACATTCCTGATCGGTGGCGCGAACTGCTCTCGTCGCTGTGACTTCTGCCAGATCAACTCGGCGAAGCCCGAGCCGCTCGACGTCAACGAGCCACAGCGTGTGGCGGAGTCAGTTCGCGAGATGAACCTGAACTACTCCACCATCACCGGTGTGACCCGCGACGACCTCGAGGATGAGGGCGCGTGGCTGTATGCGGAGGTTGTGCGCAAGATTCACGAGCTCAACCCGCATACTGGCGTCGAAAATCTCACCCCGGACTTTTCCGGCAAGCCGGATCTGCTCCAGGAGGTCTTTGAAGCTCGTCCGGAGGTCTTCGCGCACAACGTGGAGACGGTCCCGCGCATCTTTAAGCGCATCCGCCCGGCGTTCCGCTACGACCGCTCTCTGGACGTCATCCGCCAGGCGCGCGACTTCGGTTTGATCACCAAGTCCAACCTGATCCTGGGCATGGGTGAGACCCAGGAAGAGGTCTTGCAGGCGCTGCAAGACCTTGTTGACGCCGGCACCGACATCATCACGATCACCCAGTACCTGCGCCCCGGCCCGATGTACCACCCGATCGACCGTTGGGTAAAGCCCGAAGAGTTCATCGAGTACCGCGACGCGGCCTACGAGATGGGCTTCGGCGCCGTCATGTCGGGTCCACTGGTGCGCTCCTCATACCGCGCGGGCAAGCTCTACGTCGAGGCGATGGAGCACCGCGGCCTGGAGTTGCCGGAAAACCTGCGCCACCTGGCGGAAACCTCGAAGGGCGACACTGCCCAGGAAGCCTCGACGCTCCTGGAGAAGTACGGTGCTTCGAAGGATCACCCGGTAGCAACACGTTCCTAACCCGCTTTGGCCACTTTGGTCCGGCCATGTTCGTGACATAGAGTTGACGGCATGGCTCAGTCGAAGGATAAGGCAGCCCTGAAGGCTGCGAAGAAGCAGGAGCGCGCCGCGAAGCGCGCAAAGGGAAAGCAGACACGTAGCCAGATTTGGCAGGCGTTTCAGATTCAGCGCAAGCGGGATAAGAAGCTCATCCCGATTATGCTGGCCTGCCTGCTTGGCATGGGTCTGCTTTTCTTCTTGATCGGCCTCATTTGGGGCGGCCAGTGGTACATGCTGGCGCTCGGCTTGGCGTTCGGTACGGTGCTGGCGATGTGGATGTTCACCCGCCGCTTGGAGCGCTCGATGTACGACGAGGTCGGTGACACCCCGGGCGTTGCCGGTTGGACGCTGGAGAACTTGCGTAACTCCGTCGGCATGGTGTGGATCACCAAGACCGGCGTGCAGGCCAACACCCATATGGATACCGTGCACCGCGTGATTGGCCTGCCAGGCGTCATCCTGGTCGGTGAGGGCAACGAGAACCGCCTGCGCACCCTGATGAAGAAGGAGTCCCGCCGCGTGGACCGCCTGCTGGCAGGCGTACCAATCCACGAGGTGTACGTAGGCGAAGGCGAAGGCCAGGTTGCAGTACGTGACCTGCAGAAGCACTTGATGAAGCTGCCACGCCACTACCGCAAGGATGACGTCTACTCCATGAGCGCCAAGCTCGAGGCGATGGACGCCCGCACGCAACCTGGCCAGATGCCTGGTCTGCCTGGCGGCCCGCTGCCGAAGCAGGCCCAGAACATGGCGGGTATGAACCGCCGTATGCGCCGAATGCAGCAGCGTCAAGGCAAGTAAGTATGTCTTCCTTCGACATGGGCGTCGAGGCCAGCACCGCGCTGCGCCTCGGCGCTCTTTTGTTGTCCGCGGGCGCTCCCGGCTACCGAGTCACCCGCGCCGTGAAGCGTTGTGCCCGCGCAATGCACTTCGACGACGCCGACGTGGTCGTCGGCTTCGACACGATCACGTGCACTGTCCACCGCGGTGATAATTTCCGCACGCTCGTGGCTGATCTTCCGCTGCCAGGGGTGAACGCGTCGCGCATCGAGGCGCTCGAGAACCTCACCAAGCACGAGATGCACCGCTACACCACCGCGGAAGAAATCAACGCCGCCATCGACGAGATTGAGGCAATCCCTACCCCTCGTTGGGGTCCGCTGACCTCCAGCTGCGCGGCTGGCCTTGCATGTGGTGGCTTCGCGGTGCTGAACCACTTTTCCTACTTCACCGCGTTACTCGTGATTATTGCGGCTGGTGTGGGCCAGTACGTCCGTCTGCGATTGGGGCGTCGACACCTCCTGCAACTAGGCGTCGTGATGGCAGCGGCCCTGGTGTCAACGCTGCTGTTCCTGGCGCTCGCGTGGGCACTGCCCCACTCCGACTTTGAGCTCTCCGCGGGCTTCGTCCCCGCCATTTTGTACCTGGTGCCGGGCTTTCCCCTGTTCGTTTCTTTGATGGATCTCTCCCGCTTCGACTTCACCTCGGGGCTGCCGAGGCTCTTCTTCGCGCTCGAAGTGGTCCTCACCATGATGCTGACGGTTGCGGTCATCGCGATGGTCACCGATGCGCCCGCCCCCAGTACGGTCAGCGCAACCCCGGATCCTGCGTTTTACGGGGCTGCGGCGCTCGCCAGCTTCGTCTCCGTGGGTGGGTTCGCCATTTTGTTTAATGCCTCACGCAGGATGACACTTTTGGCAGCCACGCTCGGCACTGTCGCCAATGTGTTGCGTCTCATGCTTGTCGACGCCCACGTGGAATACTTCCTCGCCTGCCTGCTGGGGACCCTTGTGATCGGCATTCTTGGGTCCTGGCTGGGCCAGCACTTTCGGGTGCCGCGCACCACGGTGACCATCCCCGCAGCCGTGGTCATGATCCCCGGCCCCACCATTTACGCGGCGCTGCACCAGATCACGAACGGCAATATCTCCGCGGCAATCGACTCGACTACCGCCGTCGTGCTCACGGTATTGTTCCTCTCTGGAGGCCTGACGGTGGCCCGTCTGCTCACTGACAAGAACTGGGCGTTCCAGCGCACCGTGGAATTCCGCCCGTTGGAGGAACCCTAGCTGCGGATCACGGTCGTGTTGGTCGCACGATCGTGCATGCCGCGGCCGTCGGCGTCGACAAGCGCTGCGGGCAGAATGAACGCAGTGAGCAGCGTGCGCACTGCCGCGCGCCACAGCCCGACGGGCTCTTCCGCGTCGACGCGGGCCACCCCCATCCCGAGGATCGCCATGCCCGGCGTGCGTGCAAATAGCCAACCGCAAATGATGCCCAACACGATCCACAACAGATACGTCAACGTCGACGTGCCACCGAAAACGGTGGTGTTGGCATGAATGATCGCTGCAGCCGCCCAGGCAATTGCCCAGTCGATCGCGACGCCTCCCATGCGTCGCGCCACCGACGCCTGCGCGCCCGCGCCCTCCTTCGGCAGCCCAAGAAACTGCCCCGGGTAGTCAGGGATCGCATCATCGCCTTTGAACTGGCCGGGAAGCTCCGGGCCGTCGAGCCATCGTTTTCCTTGGGGTGCAGACATGCGACATAGCCTATCCTCTTTTCCCGAAAAGCTGTTACAGAGCGGGAGCTACACGCTAGAATTGTGCGAAGTTCCCAACGCCGTCCGAAGGAGAAAAGGTCGTGTCTTTCGAAACTATCGAAGACGTAAAGAAGTTCATTCAGGACGAGAACGTGGAGTTTGTCGACGTCCGGTTTACCGACGTCCCCGGCATCGAGCACCACTTCTCTATCCCTGCCTCCATGTTTGACGAAACCGTCATGGAAGAAGGCCTCGCCTTCGACGGCTCATCGATTCGTGGCTTTACCACCATCGAAGAGTCCGACATGACGCTCATGCCGGATCTCGCCACCGCGAAGCTGGACCAGTTCCGCGCAGCGAAGACCCTGAACGTGAAGTTCTTCGTCAACGACCCATTCACCCTCGAAGCGTTCTCCCGCGACCCGCGCAACGTTGCGCGCAAGGCGGAGCAGTACCTGGCTTCCACCGGCATCGCCGATACCTGTAGCTTTGGCGCCGAGGCCGAGTTCTACCTCTTCGACTCCATCCGATACGAGGTCGAAGGCCACCGCGCGTTCTACGAGATTGACGCCGAAGAAGGCTGGTGGAATCGTGGCAAGGAAACAGATGCAGTCGGCGGCCCGAACCTTGGCTACCACAACCGCGTCAAGGGCGGCTACTTCCCCGTCCCACCACACGACAAGACCGTCGACGTGCGCGACGCCATGGTCAAGAACCTGCGCGAATCCGGCTTCGAAATCGAACGCTTCCACCGCGAGGTAGGCAACGGCGGCCAGCAGGAGATCAACTACCGCTTCAACACCCTGCTGCACGCGGCTGACGACCTGCAGGACTTCAAATACATCGTCAAGAACACCGCCACCCAGTACGGCAAGACGGCCACCTTTATGCCGAAGCCCCTGGCCGGTGACAACGGTTCCGGAATGCACGCCCACCAGTCCCTCTGGAAGGACGGCAAGCCACTGTTCTACGACGAGAACGGCTACGGCGGGCTCTCCAACATCGCCCGCTGGTACATCGGCGGCATCCTTGAGCACGCCGGCGCTGTCCTTGCGTTTACCAACCCGACGCTGAACTCCTACCACCGCCTGGTGCCAGGTTTCGAGGCCCCAATCAACCTGGTGTACTCCCAGCGCAACCGCTCTGCCGCGATCCGCATCCCGATCACTGGCACCAACCCGAAGGCGAAGCGCATCGAGTTCCGCGCACCGGACCCATCAGGCAACCCGTACCTCGGCTTCGCTGCCATGATGATGGCAGGCCTCGACGGTGTGAAGAATCGCATCGAGCCACACGCTCCGGTGGACAAGGACCTCTACGAGCTGCCACCGGAGGAAGCCAAGGACATCCCGCAGGCGCCGACTTCGCTCGAGGCGTCGCTCCAGGCGCTGCAGGACGACTACGAATTCCTCACCGAAGGCGACGTCTTCACCGAAGACCTCATCGACACGTACGTGAAGCTGAAGTACGACAGTGAGATCACCCCGGCACGCCTGCGCCCGACGCCGCTGGAGTTTGAGCTGTACTTTGACTGCTAGATTCTGAGCCCAGGTTCGTCCTGGCCTCTTGCCCACGGTTTCCGTCACGGTTGCCGTGGGTTTTTCTTTGTCTTCTTCCTGTGCAGCGGACTTTTGCACCACATTCCCTCACGCGAAATCGGCGACCTGCGCATTTGCCGACGTCCCCTTCCCAAACCCAGGAATCTGGTGCGGGCCGCTTCGTGCCAGTGCCAAAAGACACAACACATAACATCTAGTCCTTTTGTGACCTGCAGGAACGTGGAGGTCGAAATTCAAACTTGCGCCCCCTGTCACTACGCTTCAGGCCCGGACACCAAATTCCCCATTTCCCCCAGAAAGACTTGAGTATTTCCCCAGGTGGCCGAAGTCCGCGGACGGATTGTGGTGCACAGCTCGCCCACAGAAACCTGCTCCACCCGCCCCGCTATACATAACTCCACACAAACCACACATTTCCACACAAACCACACAACTCCACACAAGAGCGCTAATGTGTAACTATGACGACCACGCAAAACCCTTTCCGTGCTTCGCTTGGGACTAGCCCGCCACTCCTAGTCGGCCGCGACGAAGTAATCGATGACTTCAGACTCGGGCTTGAAGAAGGACCAGGTGCACACGAACGCATCTCACTCCTCGTTGGCGCACGAGGTATTGGAAAAACAGCCCTACTCAACGAGTTAGAAGACACCGCAATAAACGCTGGGTGGCTAACGTTTTCCGAAACGGCGACTGAGGGGTTCGTCGATAAGTTGAGAGACCAGCTTACAGAGTTTCTCGAGAGCGATGCGCCGACCCGAACCTCTTTTCAAGTTGGTCCGAGTGCTTTGCGCCTCAAGCATGAGTTCGAACGGCCTGCTCAAAGGCCACGTTCACTCCGTACTCTACTCACGGAGGTCCTTGACACGCTCGCGAACCACAACAGGTTTAACCGTTCTGCCAGTGGTGTCTTAATTACGGTCGATGAGCTTCATTTCGTACATCATGATGAAATTGTTGAGTTCGCGACGGCTATTCAACACCTCGTTCGAGAAAACAGGGAAATCGCCGTGGTAATGGCCGGTATTCCAAGTTCGGTGAGACCTCTGCTTGCCAGTGACGAAGGGCGCAATCCAATCACTTTCTTAAGGCGTGCAAACCGCGTGGATCTCGGCCGACTCAGAGGTACAGAGGTCCGTGAGGGGCTCACAGTTCCCGTCCAACAGGCCGGACGCTCGTGGGACGAGGGAGCCCTTGTGTCAGCTGTCCAAGCTACTGGAGGTTATCCGTTCATGATCCAGTTGATTGGCAACTTCGCTTGGCGCTTTGAATCCTCTGACACAATTCAATTGGAGGCTACGGAGAAGGCGATTACTCGTGCACGGAAGAAACTCGGGCAACTTGTTCATGAACCAGCGCTCAACGATCTTTCTGCGGAGGATCGTAGGTTCCTTGCTGCAATGTCGCTCGATGATGGTGCCTCGAAAATCAGCGATGTCGCCAGCCGTCTCGAAGTGAGCGAACAACAAGCGTACAACTATCGACGCCGCCTTAGCGAAGCCGACTTAATCACTTACGACCGCGGCACCGCAGACTTCGCTCTCCCCTATCTGCGCGAGTACCTTCGCACCCATGTGGTCGCAGATATTCTTCGTCTGCCCGAGTTCGATGCCTAATTACCGGGATCGCTTTGATTTCTTAGAACGAAGGCTTGTTATGTGAAGCTGTGTTCTCCGGCGCTCGGATACCCCCCGAAATGCCTAAAACTCACGAGCTAATCACATTAGGATTACGTGCACGAATCCAACCTACGTTGTACTGCAAGTGGTGCTCAAAGAAAAGCTCATGGGCACTGCCTCCAGAAGTCCTTCCGAACTCGAAGACGTCATCAACACCCAGTGCGCGAAAGGCTATCGCCTGCACACCATCACCACCACCTCATCTGGCAGTAAAGGACTGCTCGGAGGCGACCGCGTGCAGGCAACCCTGGTATTTGAAAGCCTGTAGGTAAGCACGCGTCGGGTACTCCCGTGACGCAGCGGTCTCTTGGATTGGGATTGTGTAGCAGGCTGCCTGCCTGACCCTGCTTGGGTGGTTGCTGGGCGGACTTGTGTCGTGCACGGCACTGCTATCGCCTATGTTGGGTCTGGTGGCGCTGAAAACACTTGACGAATTTCTAGCAACCGTTCCCGAAGGTGACAAGCGCGCCCGGATGACCGACGTCATCGACTGGGTGCACAGCAACTACCCGGATCTTGAGCTACAGATCAAATGGAGCCAGCCGATGTTTACGCTCGGCGGCACGTATATCGTTGGGTTTTCGGTGGCGTCGAAACACATGGCCATCGCACCTGAGCAAGCAACGATCACGCATTTCCAGCCAGAGCTCGAAGCCCTGGGCGCAGACTTCACGAAGAATATCATCCGCCAGCCTTGGGGCTCCCCTTTCAACTTCGAGCTGCTCGGCGAGCTCATTGACTACCAGATTGCCACCAAGCGTGGCATGACCAGCTTCTGGAGGTAGCACTTTCCGCTGGTCGTTCTCGCTCCGGCAAGCACTTCAATCGAATCTCCTTTCTAATGTTGGTTGGTTACGTACGCCAACGCCTCTTTTATGTCGGACCCCGCCTCTAAGATCGGGCCTAGTAGATGATCCAGCAGTATGGAGAATTGCACATGACCCGAGCTCAGTCGCTGGCCGATGTTTTTACCCTCTCACGTCTCGCCAAGCAGTCCCCTGCCTGGACGCTGCTGCGCGCGCATAATGCTCCGACTATCCTCACGGTGCTCAGCGCAGTGTTTAAGGGTGAGGATAAACCCATTGCCGGCCAGGACTTCATCTCCGCTGTCGAGCCCCTGCTTGCTGACATCCGAGAGCAAACAGACGAGGAACTACCCAAGGCTGCAACCGCGTACGTGAATGATTGGGTGAAGGCCGGGTACCTGGTTCGTCGCAGTCCGAAAGAGCTGCACGATGAAACATATGAGCTTTCCCCGGATGCGCACTCGGCGCTGGACTATGCGATGCATCTGATTAACCCCCAGCACACGGTCACGAAGTCCCGCCTGGGCACGTTGATGGCGTCACTGTATTCGCTAGCTGCAGAGACTGACCCGGACGAGGCCACTGCGATCGCACGATTGGAAGCCCAGCGTGATAGCTTGCAGCGTCAGATCGACGCGATTAGTCAGCACGGAGTCAACGTTCTCGCCGATGCCGAAGCTGTGGAACGAGCACGCGAGATTCTCAATCTAGTCAGTGACTTGCCTGCCGATTTTGCACGTGTACAGGCTGAGGTGGAGAAAGTAAACGTAGAGCTGCGTCAATCCATCGTGGAGGATGAGCGCAGCGCCGCAGACGTGTTGGACAACGTGTTCCGGGGCGTAGACCTCATCAACGAGTCAGATGCAGGCAAGGCATTCGGCGGATTCTATGACTTGTTCTTGGATCCGGAGCAATCCCATCGTTTCGACGCCACACTGGAAGCGGTCATGTCGCGCGATTTCGTGACCAAGCTGACTCCCGAGGAGCGCCTCCAGCTGCACCTGCTCATGAGCACGCTCGACGCCTCCTCCGGGCAAGTGCATGATTCCATGACCAGCCTATCGAGGTCACTGCGGCGCTTCGTGCAGTCGAGGGAAGCCGAGTCCCAACAAGCACTCACGAAAGCGATTAATGACGCCAACGCATGTGCTCTACAGGTTGCGCGCACCAACGCAGCCCCCGGGCAACACGTCTTCCTTGAGCTGGAGCTGAGCACGCACCAGGCAAAGTCTGTCTCTAGTTGGAAGTTGTGGGACCCGCTGGAGTACCGGATCGAGACCACGGTAGAAGAGGCTGAGATCGGGGAGATAGACCTCGAGGAGCTGCGCCGACAGATCAGAGAATCGGAGATTGACTGGCAGGAGCTCACCGATGCCATTAACGCGTCCGTTCACCGCCGTGGTGTAGCCACGTTGAGCGAGGTCCTGCAGGATCACCCTGCTACGCAAGGAGTCGCCAGCGTAGTAGGCGTCATTGTGTTGGCAGAAAAACATGGTCGGCGGACTGAAGGCAGTGAACTCCTGAGGTGGACGTCGATTAGTGGACACCCTTGGCAAGCCCGCTTCCCTACTCATGTCTTTGACCAGTCTCTCGAAGGAACCAACTAAGAGGAAACCACCATGCATGACAATGAATCCACCACTCTGTATGAGGGCGACACCGGAACGCTCACTTCCGGCCAGCGCAGGGCCCTCGCGGAGCTCATCCGCGGCCCGTATGTGTCGATGCTGACCTCACCGGAGATTTTTAGCATCGTCTCCTCCTCGCGGGAAGTGCTAGCGCAACAGCTCGACAACTTGTTCTTGACCTTGATTATCGACGACAATGCCGGCGTTGCCTATACGAAGACGTGGGAAGCTGATCACCCTGATAAACGTGCGATGCTGCGCACACTGCCGCTGAAGTTTGTCGACACTGTCGTACTGCTGCATCTTCGCAAAGCACTGATCCACACCAACCCCAATGAACGCACCATCGTAGATGAAAACGAAGTCTTCGAAGCCACGCTTCCGTATCAAGCTGCAGAGGGCACTGACCACACGAAACAGCGCAAACGGTTCGAAGCCGCATGGAATAAGTTCAAGAAGAACTCCATCGTGGTGAAGACCCCGACGACTGGCCGCTACGAAGTTTCACCGGTGCTGCGAATCCTCTTTTCTGCCGAAGAAATTGCTGCAGTTACCGCAAGCTACCAACAGGTTCTGGAGGACAACGCATGACTGATCTGATCGCAGGCCAATTCCGGTTATCACGCATCCAGGTGTACAACTGGGGAACGTTTAATAACCTGCACACAGTAGACGTTGCACGCAAGGGATTCCTCATCACAGGTGCGTCCGGTTCAGGCAAGTCGACGCTCATCGATGCTGTATCGACGATCTTGGTCCCTCCAATAAAGCGGAAATTCAACGCGGCTGCTTCCGACACTGCGAAAGCTTCGGGCCGCGACCTCATTACTTATTGCCGTGGTGCGTGGCGTCGGGAGCACTCCGTAGAGGTCGACGAGCTCACCCGTTCATTCCTACGAACAGGCGCTACGTGGTCAGGCGTGAATCTCACCTATTCAGACGGCGCTGGTCGAGAAGTCAGTGCGGTCTACCTGATGTATCTGAGTGCCAACGCCCATGTTGCTGCCGACGTGAAGAACTTATTCTTGGCGCTGCCAGGGCAAGTGAACCTAGCGGACTTCGAACCCATTGCTGTACAGGAGGCCGATATCGGCCTGGCCAAGCGCACCTACAAAGATGCCTTCGCAATCAACCGAAGCCATCGTCCGTTTATCGCCGCACTGAGAAAACAGCTGGGGATTCCTGACGATGGTGCTTTGGCATTGCTGCACCGCACCCAGTCCGCAAAGACTCTCGGGGACTTGAACCACCTGATGCGCACCTTCATGCTGCCCGAACCGGAAACCTTTGCCGTCGCGGAAACCGCAGCGACTATGTTCACCGAGCTCAAGTCCGCGCACTCGACAGTACTTACTGCCCGTGATCAGATTGCGCACTTGGTTCCCATGCGCGAATCCATCAATGAAGCGACTCAGCTTCTCGGCCAGCTCGATGAGGCCGACGCAGATAAAGCTGGGCTCGAGCGGTTCATCGCTGAGAAACGAGCGAGCTTCGCCCAAGAGGACGTCGAGCAGCTGAACGCACAAAAAGATGCGGTGGAGGACGAGCGGACCCAAGTGGAAGCAATCCTCGATAGCCTCAATACCGAGAAGGATTCGCTTCACGCCCAGATCCATGGCACTGGTGACACAGGCATTCAAGCAGCACAAAATCAACGAGACAATGCCAAACTTCGCCTGCAGGCTGTGCAACAGCAGGCCGGAGTCTACGAAGGCCTGCTTGATCACTTAGGCGACGGCACCGGAATCCCGACGACGAGCGAACAATTTTCACTCGTCCGGGATTCGCTACGCCGTGAGGCCGGAGACATTCGCGACGAGGTAGCTACCCAAGAACAACGCCGTGGGGTGATCTACCCGCAGATTGATGAAACTGACAAAGCCATCGCGCGGGCAAGTGATGAGCTTCAAATCATCCGCAAGTATCGCTCTTCCATGGATGCGCGCCTGCTCCGCGCCCGCCAGCGAATTGCAGATATCACTGGCATCGCGCTCAAAGAGCTCCCGTTCGTGGCTGATGAAATCTATATGCACCCAGATCACCTTGAGTGGCAACCTGCTGCTGAACGCATAGTTGGTGGGTTCGCCAGGACGTTGATCGTCCCAGAAGAGCATTATCAGGCTGTGAGTAAGGCTGTGGATTCCACGCACCTCGATGCCCGGCTTGATTACGTGCGGGTGACCTCATCGATGGAGCACTCGACGCCACGCCCGTTTGTACAAGATTCTCTTGGCACAAAACTGTTCGTGCGCAGCGGCCGCTTTCATGACTGGCTACAATCCCAGCTCTCGGATCGGTTCGACCATGCCTGTGTACAAACGATTGACGAGTTCCGGTCAGCTTCCAAAGCCGTAACCCTCAATGGTCAGGTCAAGAACAAAACTCGGCATACAAAAGACGACCGTCGGCGCATTGACGATCGTTCTCGCTGGGTGTTGTCTGGCAACGTCGACGATAAGATCGACGAGCTCACCGCTATCATCGTGCGAAAGAAGTCCGAGCTCCAGCAGCTCAAGGAACAGCGCACCCGGTTTGAGGCACACGTTAAGCGGCTGGAGCGCCGCGTGGGCATCTGCGAACGCCTGCTAGAGACCGAGGATTTCTCTGCTATCGACGTCCCCTCTGCTGAAAGCAGCCTCAACGTCGCCCAAGCAGCGCTCGACCGCCTCGTTGATGGGAACCAGGAACTGGCCCAACTGCGCAAAGAACTCGAGGTTATTGCGCAACGGATCAACGACTGTTCTTCGCGCGTGACGGACCTCAACCAGCGAATTGGCGGCCTTAGCAGCCAGCTTCAGCGAGCCAAACAAGAGTATGCCCAGGCACAGCACGTCTTGGACGAAACCGAGCCGCTGGACTCGAGCGTTATCCAACGGCTCGCAGCACGCCTTGATCGCCACACTCGACGCGCCCAACGTTCAAACATCGATGAGCTTCAACGAACCTTGCAGGAAGAACTGAATAAACAAATCTCTGGTCTGCAATCAAAAATCGTTCGTCTGGAGAACACCATTCGCACTGCGATGGAGAAGTACGTGGATAGGTGGCCGGAGCGTCGCGGGGATCTCCACCCTGACCTGCAATGGCGTGGGGATTTTCTCGCCGAGCTGGACCGCCTGGAAGACGATGACCTCCCCCGCTTTGAAGCTGACTTCCGGGAGCTGCTGCGTGAACAAACCGACCGTCACTTGGGTCGACTGCGGCGTTTACTCTCGGAAGCCACTGCGAAAACCCGCAGTTCCATCGGGCCTGTCAACGAATCCTTGTCCGAAGTCAGCTTCTACGGCCCGAACTTCCTCCAGATCGAGGTCAAAGAGTCCCAGCCCGCTGAGGCTCGCCAGTTCATCGCAAAACTCAACGACGCGCTGGAAGGGTCCCTCCACGACGACGACCAGGCAGCCAGCGAAGCTCGTTTTTCCAAGCTCAAGGCAGTCATCGATGACATCACCGTGAACGACACAACTACTGTCCGACAGCGCATCCAGCGTCTAGATACCCGCGAACACGTGAAATTTCTTGGAGTGGAAGTAACTCCGGATGGTGAGCGAGGCGCCGTCTACGACTCCGCGGAAGGGCTTTCAGGCGGGCAAGCACAAAAGCTATCCTCGTTCTGCCTGGCTGCTGCGCTGCGATACCGTCTGACTGGAATTGGAACAACCACCGCGCAGGCAAAGCGTGCCACGGTGGTGCATGACGGGGCGACCTATCCCAAGTTCGGCTCAGTTATTTTGGACGAGGCTTTCGACCGTGCCGACGCGGAGTTCACTCGTGCCGCGATGGAAGCTTTCCATCGATTCGGCTTCCACATGATTTTGGCCACCCCGCTCAAGCTCCTCCAAACCGTGGAAGACTACATCGGCGGCATCCTTAAGGTCGACTGCCCGGACCGTAAGCATTCCCGCACCGCGCAGTTGAAGTTCGAGGAAGTCGCGGCATCACTCTCCCCTGCTGCAGAAGAGGACGAACAGTGAAGTATCCGCCTGACGTACACAAGCGAGCTTTGACATTTTATAGGCGCAACCACCGCAGCTGGTTAGCCGGTGAATTCAGCCCACTACGCATCAGCTTGAGCCCACCCACTGCTGCAGAAGTTTCCAAAAACGACGGCTCCCGAGTACGCGAGTGGCTTTCTACCTGGGAACGGCATTGGTTAGACCCTGAGACCACAGTCAAACGCCTGGACGTCTACGGCACCCACACGGTCCCGTCGGCAGTAGTCCTGTCTTCCCCTGTGGTGGCCGCTCGCGCTGCAGGCAAGCTGAAGGAATGGCAACGAATAAATGCCTTGGTGGACCGCTTTGAGACGACACTTGGCACGCACGTACGGGCCCCGCTGGCGCTACGACTAAAAGCGTGGAAGGAGTTCGACGACACAACAGCGACGCAGTTCATCGACACGGTCACCTGGATCAATGCAAACGACACCTCACGCTTCTACGAGCGGGAGCTTCCGATTCGCGGTATCGATAGTAAATGGATAGCCCAGTACCGCTCCCTCATCGAGTCGCTCACAGGACCGCTGAAATTCAAACAGGCCCCTGCCATGATGGACATGCGCAGCCTCGACCCATCTTGCGATCTCTTCGGGCTCCATCGAGTCTGCTGTGAGCTCGATGAGGTCCGTCACCACCAGTTACCAGGGTCACGAGCCATCATCGTAGAGAACTACCAGACCTATATAGCTCTGCCGGAAATGCCGGACACCATTGCGATCTATGGGCAGGGAATGAACGCGATTTCGCTTTCCCGCGACGCCACCTGGCTTCACGACAGGGAGGTCTTGTACTGGGGAGATTTAGACTCCAACGGTTTCTACATTCTCGACCATGTACGAATGAACCTCCCCCGCACACGGTCAGTACTCATGGACCTCGCAACCGCCCGCGCGCATGCCGCGTACGGCGTAGAAGAGACTACTTCCAAACGCTTCGAACCCATCACGCTCAGCGACGATGAGCAAGCCACGCTTGAATTCCTTCATACCCATGCGGACAACACGTGGTTGCGAATCGAACAAGAAAGGATTGGTTTTGACTGGGCTCAGCGCGCGTTGCAACAGATGTAGGCCGATTCCACCGACGACACCACTACCACCACGACCAGCGATAACAGTCAACATGTTAGGGATTTGGTAAGTCGCACTTTAGGGATTTGGTGTTATGTGTCACTACCTTTTGCACGCTTAAAGTCATGACAGTGTGCACGCTTAAGGTCATGACATTGTTTACACCTAATGTCATGACATTGTGCACAGTTTCGTGACCTTTTATGCTGTGTGTCGG
>NZ_JAEUWV010000025.1:0-23384 GCF_024102595.1 Corynebacterium lipophilum | reverse complement strand
CCCACAGTGGAATCAACTACTACCCACCACAAGCAGTCCTCGACGGCACCTGGGGCAACCTGCAACGCCAACGCGAGGAAGGGATGCGAAACGCGCTCAGCCAAGGCATCATCACACAACTTCCGAATACCGCAGCTGGCACAGGTATTCCGGCAGAAGTCAGCATCATCCGCACCACCACCCAAACCGCCCCACCCCCACAACCCATCACGATCTAACATCCAACCACGTTCACAACAACTTGACATAAAGCGTTCGGCTCGGAAGTCGTGTATTTTCCCAGGTCGTGGACCTTTCGCAAAGGAATGTGGTGCCCAGCGAACACCCAGCAAACGCCCAGAAACCCCTACAGCTCCGCCTCGATGGCGGTGAAGACGGCCTGCATGCTGGCCTGCGGCGTGCCGGGGATGACGTCGGCGAGGACGACGCCGACTCCTTGCGGGGCCTGGAAGGTGACGGCTTCGGCGTCGAGGGGCATGAGGGCGCCGATGATGGCCAGCTCGGCATCAGGGATGCCAGCAGAACCAGAAGAACCAGCGGGAATGTCGATGTCGGTGACGTCCCACTCGCCTACGCGCAGGCGCAGGGAGCCGGTTTCGATGTTGTCTGGGTCGGGGAAGACGGCGACTTCGCGCAGCTCGGCGCGCAGGGCTTTGGCGGCGAGGGCGATGTAGTCGAGGAGGTGGACGAAGGCGTTGTCGGTTTGGGGGACGCTGTGGACGACGGAGTCGATGAGCGGGGCGTTGTGGGGCGCGCGCAGGCCGAGCAGCGTGGTCATGGGGGCTTCGCGGAAGGCGTCGAGGTCGTCGAGGATGGCGTCTTCGATGTCGGCGGGTTCGGCGGCGGCGTCGAGGTGGATGTTGGCGTCACCGAGCAGCGTGAGGCAGCGGGCGAGGTGTTTGACGTCGCGTTGGGTGAGCTGGTGGGGCATTAGCGTTCTTCTTCCTTTTCGTATGATTTGGCCCAGGGGTTGCGCCGTTGGGTGCCGTAGCGGGACCGCGCCTGAGCGGGAGCAGCGGGGGCAGCGGGAGCAGCGGGGGCCGGGGCAACAGGCTCGGCAGGTTCGGAGGGGGCGTCGAGAAGCTCAGCTTGTTCTTCTTTGAAGCGGCGGCGTTCGCGGGTTTCGGCCCAGATGAAGTAGATGAGGCCGGCGGGCGCCATGATGCCGAAGGCGATCCACTGGAGTCCGTAGGAGAGGTGGTTGCCGGTCTCGAGCATGGGCAGCGGGATGGCGGTGAGGACGCCGGGGGAGTCGCTCAGGAGTTGGACGTAGGGGCTGGCCAGGGCGGTGTCGGTGAGTTCGCCGACTTGACCTGGGCTGATGGAGTAGACCATGGTGTAGCCCTGGTCGTTGAGGGGTGCGGAGGGGTGTACGCCTTCGTCGACGCGCATCATGCCGGAGATGGTTTGTTCGCCGGTGGGTGGGGCGTCGATGTCGGGGACTTGGGTGGAGCCGATGGCGGGGACCCATCCGCGGTTGACCAGCACGCTTTGCCCGTTGTCCAGGTGGAATGGGGTCAGTACTTGGAAGGATGGGGTTCGGTCGATGGGGCGCAGGCGCAGCAGCACATCGCTGTCTTGGGCGTAGGTGCCGGTTGCGGTGATGCGGGTCCATTCGGCGCCGGGGGAGAGTTCGCCCTGCTTGTCGACGACCTCTCCGATCGGCACCGGGTCATGCTCGAAGGCGGTCTTGATGTGGTCGTTGCGCTCCACGAGCGCTTCGTTCTTGTGGAGCTGCCAAGGCGCCAGCAGGGTGAACGCGAAGTAGGAGAACAGCACGATCAGGATGGCGACGATCACCCACCCGGGGGTCAGAAACGTTTTCCACCATGGTTGTGCACCTGTTTCAGGTTGCATTGTTGCTCCCGCTTTCACAGATCCCGTACTTACTCCGGCTAGTCTAGCTGGGCTTTGACCCAGCTGATAATACCTGGGGCGGCGGCTTCGATTTGTTCGCGTGTGGTTTGGAAGCCGTCGGCGCCGCCGTAGTAGGGGTCTTCGACGCCGGCGCCTTCGGGGGCGACTGGGTCGAAGGAGCGCAGCAGGCGGATGCGGGACTCGGGGACGCCGCGGGCGATGAGTTCGGAGACGTGGTTGGTGTCGAGGGCGACGATGAGGTCGGCGTCGATTTGGTTGGCGCCGAACTGTTGGGCGCGGTGGCGGGTGCCGTCGTAGCCGTGGTCGGCAAGTTCGGCGATGGCGCGCGGGTCGGCGGGGCCGCCGACGTGCCAGCCGCCGATGCCGGAGGAGGTGACGCGGACGTGGTCGGCGAGGCCGGCGTCGGTAAGTTTGGCGGCGATGATCACTTCCGCCATGGGCGAGCGGCAGATGTTGCCGGTGCACACGAAATCAATATGCATAGAGGATCTCCTTGAGCTCAGTTGCGGTTTGTGCGGCGTGAGTGGCCTGTGCCCACTCCTCGGCGTCGCCGTAGCCCCAGGTCACGGCGACGGACGCGATGTCGAAGTGGGTGGCACCTGTGAAGTCGTGGGTGCGGTCGCCGACCATGATGGGGCGCTTTGGTGCGAAGGTGTCGTGGACGTACTCCAGCACCGCGATCTTGGTGCTGCGGCCGCGCTCGTGGTCGGCGGCGCCGAGGAAGTCCAGGTGCGGCCAGATGCCCGCGCGCTTCAGCGCAAGGGTGGCGAAGGTTTCGCTTTTGGACGTCGCCGTGCCCACCCGGAACCCATCCCGGTCAAGCTGGGCGATGAGTTCGGCCATGCCGTTGAAGACGGTGAACTGCTGCCACCCGTCGGTGCTCATGAAGTCGGAGTAGACCTGCATCGCGGCGTCGACTTGCGCGGGCGTGCACCCGGCTTTCTCGTAGGACTCGCGCATGGGCGGCCCCGGGATCTTGGCGATGAACGCTTCGTCAGGCGGGGCGACGTCGATGGCGGCGAGCCCCCGCAGGAAGCCTTCACGGATTCCTGGGAAGGAGTCGAGGATGGTGCCGTCGACGTCAAAGAGCACGGTCGGGCGGTTTGTTTGGAGTGTCACGCCCACCAGCATTCCAGGTTTGTAGGCTAGTTGCCATGACGACGAAGACTGTAGGAGACATTGTCGCGGCACTCGAGGCCGCCTACCCGCCCGAACTCGCCGAAAGCTGGGACCAGGTCGGCCTGATTTGCGGCGACCCGGACGAGCCCGTGCACAAGGTGGCGTTTGCCCTGGACTGCACGATGAGCGTGGTGGAGCGCGCGCTGGAGGAAGGCGCGGACATGCTGGTCGTCCACCACCCGCTGCTGCTGCGCGGGGTGCACTCGGTTGCGGCCAATACACCGAAGGGCAAGGTCGTGCACACACTCATCCGCGGCGGCTGCGCGTTGTTCGCGGCGCATACCAATGCGGACTCGGCGCGCCCGGGGGTCAATGACAAGTTGGCGGAGTTGGTCGGGATTCGGCCCGGTAGGCCGATTCGCCCGGTGGGGGATGTGGACGTCGATACGCCGGGGGCGCTCGAGCGAGCCACCGGCCTTGGGCGAGTGGGCACCCTGCCTGAGCCGATGACCCTGCGCGAGTTCACCCAGCGCGTGGCCGACGCCCTGCCTGAGACCGTGTGGGGCGTGCGCGCCGCAGGCGACCCGGAGCAGATGGTGTGCACCGTCGCAGTCTCCTCCGGCTCGGGCGACAGCTTCCTTGACGATGCGAGGGCGCTCGGCGTCGATGTCTATGTCACCTCGGACCTGCGTCACCACCCAGTCGACGAGCACCTGCGCGCTGGCGGGCCCGCCGTGATCGATACTGCGCACTGGGCGAGTGAATTTCCGTGGACGCAGCAGGCAGAGGGTATCGTGAACCCGCTAGGCGTGGAAACGTGCATCATCCCGGTGCGCACGGACCCGTGGACCGTTTCCGCCCACCCGAATCAAGCCAAGTAAAGGAGCAGTGCTTCCCCGTGAAACTTGCCGTAGAACTCCAGCAGGTACTACTGAATCTTGCCAAGGCTGACCGCCAGGCCGCCCACCCCGAGGCCACGAGCGAGGAGGAAAAGGAGCTGCAGCGCCTCACCGCGGAGCTCGAGCGTATGCGCGGCGCGGCGTCTGCGGCGCAGCTCGCTGTCGACGACATGGAGCTGGAGATCCTGCGCATCCAGGAAGACGAGCGCAAGCTGAAGCGCCGCGACCTGGACAACAAGCGCATGCTCGGCGCGGAGACAGACGAGGAGCGCCGCAAGGACCTGCAACACGATCGTTACACCACGAAGTCGCGCATCGCGGATTTGCAGTATGAGCTGAAGGAGGCCCACAACGAGATCGCGGCGCTGCGCAACAACCGCGACAACCATGGGGCTCGCCTGGACGGGCTCGAGCGTAAGGTCGAGGCCGCGCAGCGCGCTGTGGACGCTCTCCCGGCACGCGAGCGCGTGGACACCGAAGCACTGCGCAGCCAGCTGCCCGCGGACGTCCTCGAGGCCTACGACGAAATCGGCGCCGCCGCGTTCAACGGCCGCACCTGCAACGGCTGCTTCATCGCCCTGCCCGCCACCGAGCGCAACCAGGTCAACGCCACCCCGGCCGACGAGGTCCCAATGTGCCCGAACTGCGGCACACTGCTGGTACGCACCCAGGTACAGGAGTAGGCGCATGAAGGTAGCCATGTTTTGCGACGGCGGCTCCCGCGGCAACCCCGGCGTCGCCGGAAGCGGTGCCGTCGTCTACGGCCCGGACGGGGAGACGCTGGCGGAAGTTGTCTACGCGGTGGGCAAGAAGTCCACGAACAACGTGGCCGAGTACCACGGGCTCATCGAGGGCTTGAAGGCCGCCATCGACGCCGGCGCCGACGAAGTCGCGGTGTCCATGGACTCCAAGCTCGTGGTCGAGCAGATGAACGGGCGCTGGAAGATCAAGCACCCCGACATGCAGCAGCTCGCGCTGGAGGCGAAGCAGCTTGCGCGCACGTGCACCAAGGTGACGTATACGTGGGTGCCGCGCGCCAAGAACAAGAAGGCCGACGAGCTGTCCAACGTAGCCATGGACGCCGCCGCGAAGGGCAAAAAGGGCCTGATTGCGCACGAGGCACCTGCGCAAGCGCCGAAGCAGGCGGCCAAGCAGGTTGCCCCGGCGGCACCAAAAGAGGCGCAGCCCCACGAGACTGCCAGCCCCGGCCACTGGTCCGGCACCGACGCCCCACGCACCCGCTTCGTGCTGCTGCGCCACGGCCAAACCGAACACTCCGCCCGCCGCGTCTACAGCGGGCAAGCCAACCCGCCACTCACCGAAATCGGGCAGGCGCAGGCGCGCCGGGCCGCGGCCGCGCTCGCCGAGATGGGGCACATCGACGTGATCGTTGCCTCACCGCAGGCGCGTGCCCAGCAAACCGCGCAGGCCTGCGCGGACGCGCTCGGGATTGCGCACGAGGACATCGTCACCGAGGAGGGCTTCCGCGAGGTGGACTTCGGCGACTTTGAGGCGCTCAGCAGGCAGGACGCGCAGCAGCGCTACCCCGAGGAGTTCGAGGCGTGGCAGGCCTCCGCCGCCACCGCGCCGCCGAACGGGGAGTCGCTGGCATCGCTGCACCGCCGCGTCACGCGTGCCCGGCTGCGCGTCCAGGAACGCTACGAAGGCAAAACCATCCTCTTGGTGGCGCACACCACGCCGATCAAGTCGGTGATCCGTCAGGGGCTGAACGTGAGCGCTGAAGTGTTCAAGCACCTGTTTCTGGACTTGGCGTCGATTTCTGTGGTGGAGTTCTACGGGGAGATGGGCGTGGTGCGCTGCGTCAACGACGTCGCCCACCACCGAAAATAAAGCACACCGGCCGCTGTGTTGTAGAGTGGCACAGTGCGAATGAGCCGGCCGGGCGACCGCGTCGCCCCGAACCACCACACGCGTTGTGGCTGGCGGGGACCGAGGAAAGTCCGGACTCCACAGGGCACGGTGGTTGCTAACAGCAACCCGGAGCGATCCGCGGGCAAGTGCAACAGAAAGTACACCGCCAACCCAGGCAACTGGGTGGGTAAGGGTGAAAGGGTGCGGTAAGAGCGCACCGGCATGCACAGTGATGTGCGTGGCCAGGTAAACCCCACCGGGAGCAAGGCAAGAACCGCAGCCGCAAGGCTGGGGTCGTCGGACGTGATGAGGCTGCCCGCCCAGTCCGAAGGTAGCTGCTTGATGCGCCCAGCGATGGGACGCACAGATGGATGGTTGCCGCCCGCGCCTACGGGCACGGGTACAGAATCCGGCTTATAGGCTGGCTCATTCGCCTTACACTTCGATCCTGCCAACCTCACCCGTCGTGATCGGGATGACCAGCAGGTTCTCCTTCATTCGGGAGGCAGAGTTTTCGGCTTTCGACGTCGGCACCAGCGCCAGCACCGACTGGGAGACCCCAGGTGCGGCTGGTCTTGCGACGCTCGCTCCGCACTCGCACGCGAGCTGGCTCAGCAGCGCCGGGGTTGCCAGGGCCTCATCGGCGGCGTCACCCGCGTGGGGGTGCAGCGCGTTGACCAGCGCATCGATCTGCTGCGAGCGCAACGCCTGCGCCGCACCCAGTGCGCGTGCCGTTTCGTCCTCACAGCGCTGCAGCACTGCGCGTGCGCGCCTCGGATCCGGTGCGGAACTATCGCCAACGGTGTGGCGGGCCTCCACCCACTGGACCACGCGCGCGGTCGCGTCAGGTAGTTGGCGCAGCGAGGTCACGCCGAAGTTTGCTGCTGCCGTCTCGATGAACTCCTGGCGTCGCCGCATCGACTCCGCGAACGCGTCCGGCTGCGGTGCCTGCTCCTTGGCCACCACGAACATTCGCAGGCCAAGGCGCTCCGGGTGGGTGATCTGCGTGACCGAGCCGTCTGCCTGCTCCACAAGGTTCAGCGTGGTGCCGTGGCCGCGAAGCGCCGCGGTGTAGCGCGCCTTCAGTGGGCTGGACGTGGCGTACGCGGTGGCGGACTGTGCGCAGACCTCCGCAAGCTTCGTGCGCAGGGGAGGGGCGTCGATATCGTCGTGGGCGCCGGCGCATGCCAACGTGATGGCGGCTTCTGCCGCGGCAATCTCGCCGAGGCCAACTCCGTGCGGGACGTGGGAGACCACCGAGATGTCCATTCCCGTGGTCTCGCGGGAAAGCACCTGACGGTGGATCAGCGTATGGATCAGCCCGGTAATCCGGTGCGCGAGCTGCGCTTCCTCGGTGCCCGCGGTAGGGGCGTTGAGCGCCGCCAGCGTGCTGGTCGCGGCGAGAATCTGGCCGTCGGCACGCGTGAACTGGAGCGAAATGACATCGTCCGACCTGCGGCTCACCGCGGCACACACCCGCTGTGGGCCAAGCCCGATGATGCTCGCCCCGCCATAATTATCGACGCCATCACCAGCCACCACCACCGTTGCCGGCGCGGAAGCGACGTGGTCGGGGGCGCAGCCAGCATGGTGGGCATGTGCAGCACGCATCTCCTGTTGGACATTCATAGGGCACAACCATACCCGTGGCGCTAAGGTGGGCGCCATGAGCGGAAACTTCTATTACAACCCGACCACCGGCGAGATCACCGAGGGCAAAGTGCAGTCCTGGGAAAACCGCATGGGCCCCTACAAGACGCGCGAGGAAGCCGAGGATGCGCTGCGCATCGCGGCCGCGCGTAACCAGCAGGCGGACGCGGAAGAGGCCGCCGAGGACAACTGGGGCACCCCACCTTCCTGGGAGAAGTAGCCCCTACTGCGCGTACAGGACTTACAGGGCTTTCTGTGCTGCCTTCTTTACTTCGCGGATTGCGCCGAAGTAGCCGCGCAGTGCCTTTTCACCGTCGCGGAGTTCGCGTTGGAAGCACATGCCGTAGGCGAACACGTCCTCGTCGCGCTGGCGCGCCAGCTTCGCAAGCACCAGCAGCTCCTCGCGCGAGGTCGCGCAGTCCTGGAAGTCACCCAGCATTGATTGCAGGCGCTTGCAGGCCTTGATGAGGCGCTTGAACTTCGGGTCGCCGGTGGCGGCCGCGGCGTAGCGCAGCCGCTTGGCGGCCTTGCGTACGTCGTGCACGTAGGCCTCGCGCTTCGCGCGCGGCAATGACGTGTCGTGGTAGCGGTCGTCGACCTTGGCGTGGCGCTTCATCAGCTTCTTATATGCCTTGCGCACGTGGCGCGCCAGGGCTTCGTCGTTGTCCTTGATGCCCTCGCGCACCTGGGGAGGGTTCGCTATGAGTTCATCGATGGCGTCGAGAAGGTTGAGGTAGGCGTCGCTGTTGCACATGTTGACGATGTTGCGGTGCGCGAGCTTGTACACGCTGTGCATATCCTCGCGCAGGTGGGCTGCGGCAGCATCATCCATGCAGCCGGAGTCGTCAGTGTCGAGCAGCTGCAACCACCGGGCGTGCACCACCTCAGCGTCTCGCGCCACCCCGAGCACGCCCGCGACGTGCTTGAGTTCCTTCTCGATCTTCGAAAACGCATCGCCCTGCACGAGCCCGTCGAAGGTGCGCAGGATGGAGCGCAGCTCCCGGATTGCCACTCGCTGCTGGTGCACCGAGTCCCACTGGTCGGCGCGTACGGCGCGGTCGCCGTGGACGATGGTGTCACGAAGCGTGCGTACGGAAGTCAACAGGGAATGCAGCGGGGAATCCGCAGGCAGGTGCGCCTCGGTGAGGTGCGGAGGCAGCGGAGCTTTCGCCAACGAGTCCCCGAGTGCGGACGTCAGCTTCGACGGCGAGGAGGATGGGCGAGCGCCGGAGGAGAGCAGGTAACGCTCCGCCTGGCGCAGCAGGGACGCACCTGCGTTGGTGCCCGCGACCTGCTCCGTGAGTTCGAGTTCCCACTCGCGCCAAGTGGTGTGCGAGCCCCCTGGTAGCAGCGAGCGGGCGGAGACGTGGTCGTCGCAAAACTCGGCGACGGGCTGGCCTTCCTCGTCGGCGAGGATGGTTTCCACGCGGTGGTTGTCCACCTGGGCAATGGGCTGCAGCGGGTGGTGGCGCACGATGGCGCGGACGGCGTCGACAAGCTCCTGCGGGACCGTGTGCGGGTCCTGCAGTGGGCAGCGTAGCTCGGTGCGACCTTGACCTGCTGGAATCTTCATGTGCCAGCCGTCGTCCGGGCCTCCCGTGCGGCGGCGCAGCGTGATCTTCTCGCGCGTCAGGCGCAGGTCAGCCGTGTCGTAGTAGATTGCGGAGAGCTGCTGGTGGCTCGTGCTCGCGAGCGCGGACACCCCCGGCAGCTGCCGCATGTCGGGGACGGCGGTGGAGTCGTCGACAGCTAACTTGATCTCAATTTCTACGTACTCATGTGGTGCAGCCACGGCGAAGCCCTACTTTCAACACGAAGCATGTGCGGTCACCGCAAAGTCTAACGCGTTCGCCCACTTTCGCGGCGGCACGAGCGCAGGCGCAGTAGGGTACAACACTATGGACACGCAACAGGAAAACGTACTTCGCATGGTTGAACAGCGAGACATCGCGTTCATCCGCTTGTGGTTCACTGACATTTTCGGATCCCTGAAAACCGTCATGATGAGCCCCGCCGAACTTGAGGCCGCCTTCGACGAGGGCGTGGGCTTCGACGGCTCCTCCATCGAGGGCTTCTCCCGCATCTCCGAGTCCGACACCTTGTTGCGCCCGGACCCCTCCACCTTCCAGCCGCTGCCGTTCGACGAAGGCACCGGCCTGCAGACCGCCCGCATGTTCTGCGACATCACCATGCCGGACGGCGACCCGCTCTACGCCGACCCGCGCCAGGTACTGCGCCGCCAGATGACGCACGCGCGCGAGCTAGGCTTCGAGTTCAACGCCAGCCCTGAAATCGAGTACTACGTGCTCAAGCAGAACATGCCTGGGGAGGACCCGGTGCCGGCGGACAAGGGCGGCTACTTCGACCAGGCGAAGCGCAACGAGGCGCCGAAGTTGCGCCGCCAGGCGATCGCCGCGTTGGAGTACATGGGCATTGTCACCGAGTTTTCCCACCACGAGGCCAGCGCCGGCCAGCAGGAGATTGACCTGCGGCACACCGACGCGCTGACCATGGCCGATAACGTGGTCACCTTCCGCTACATCGTGAAGACCGTCGCGGAAGCCAACGGCGTGCACGCCACGTTCATGCCAAAGCCGTTCGCGGACATGGACGGCTCCGCCATGCACACCCACTTCTCTCTGTGGGAGGGGGAGACCAACGCCTTCCACGACCCGGACGATGAGATTTCGCTGTCCAAGACGGGCCGCCAGTTCATCGCGGGCATCATCGAGCACGCCAACGAGATCTCCGCGGTGACGAACCAGTGGGTCAACTCGTATAAGCGCCTCCAGTTCGGCTCCGAGGCGCCGACCGCGGCGACGTGGGGCGTGTCGAACCGCTCCGCGATGGTGCGCGTGCCCACCTACCGCCTGCACAAGGCGGACTCGCGCCGCATCGAGGTCCGCTCGTTGGACTCCGCCTGCAACCCGTATCTTGCGTACGCGGCGGTGCTGGCAGCGGGCCTGCGCGGCATCGAGGGGGAGTATGAGCTCGACGAGCCAAGCCGCGACGACGTATTCGCGCTGACTCGCCGGGAGCGCCGCGCGATGGGGTACCGCGACCTGCCGAACTCGCTCGACCAGGCGCTGCGCCACCTGGAGCGCTCCGAGTTTATGGCAGAAGTGCTCGGGGAGCAGGTCTTCGAGTTCTTCCTGCGTTCGAAGTGGGACGAGTACCACGCCTACACCTCCCAGATCACCCCGTGGGAGATTGAAAGCGGCATCGACCTTTAAGGAAACACCATGTCAGCAGACGCACCCTTGCCGAACCCTGCGAAGCTCGGGCTGACCAGCCCCCGCGCCGCCGAGGACTTAACCACACTCGGCATCACGGATGCGAAGGTGCTCGCAGCGCTTGCCGACGCCGGCGATCCAGACCTGGCGCTCAACACGCTCTACCGTCTCTTCAGCGCGCTTGACGACGCCCCATCCTGGCAGGACGTGCAGTCCCACCTGGCGGCCGACGGCCAGTTCCGCACCCGGCTGTTCGCACTGCTCGGCGGCTCCACGGCACTGTCCGACCACCTGGTGGCGCACCCGCAGCGCTGGCGCAGCCTGCTCGAGCCGCTCCCAGGCAGCGAGGAGCTCTTCCGCACGATGCTCGCAGCCGTCGACGCCGCACCGGCGGGCCTCGGGGGCGACACCGCAAGCGAGGACCTGACCACCCCCGGCACCTACCGCGCGGGGCAGGAGTGGTCGCGCCACGCCAGCGCCACCGCACCGCTTCGCGAGCACTACCTCACCCTCATGATGCGCATCGCCGCCTCGGACCTCGCAGGTGAGGTGGGCTACCGCGAGGTGACCGAGTACGTCACCACGCTTGCCGACGCCGCCCTGACCGCAGCGCTGGCCGTCGCCATCCGCGAAACCTACGGCGACGACGACCCCGACTCCCGCCTCGCGATCATGGCGATGGGCAAATGCGGCGCCCGCGAGCTGAACTACATCTCCGACGTCGACGTCATCTTCGTCGCCGAACCAGCCACAGCCCCGGCCACCAAGACCGCCAGCACCGTGATGCAGCTTGGCACCGCGTGCTTCTTCGAAGTCGACGCCAACCTCCGCCCCGAGGGCAAGTCCGGCGCGCTCGTGCGCACCGTCGACAGCCACCTGGCCTACTACAAGCGGTGGGCGCAGACCTGGGAGTTCCAGGCGCTGCTCAAGGCGCGCCCGATGACAGGCAGCGCCGAGCTGGGGCAGCGCTACATCGCGGCGTTGCGCCCGCTGGTCTGGGAGGCGTCGCAACGCACAAGCTTCGTCGAGGACGTCCAGGCGATGCGCAGGCGCGTGCTCGAGCACGTGCCGAAAGACCTGCGCGAGCGCGAACTCAAGCTGGGCAGCGGCGGACTTCGCGACGTCGAATTCGCCGTCCAGCTGCTCCAACTCGTGCACGGGCGCATCGACCCGAGCATCCGGGTGAAGAACACCGTCGACGCGCTCCAGGTGCTTACCGACGGCGGCTACATCGGCCGCGAGGACGGCGCCAAGCTGATCGACGCCTACGAGTTCCTCCGCCTGCTCGAGCACCGACTGCAGCTCACCCGCTTCAAGCGCACCCACCAGCTGCCCAAACCGGACGACGCGAAGGCGATGCGGTGGCTCGCGCGCACCACGGGCTTCCGCACCGGCCCGCGCGCGACCGCCACTGAGGCGCTGCGCGCCCGCCTCAAGCAGGTCCGCTTCACCGTGGCCAACCTGCACGAGCGAATCTTCTACCGCCCGCTGCTCAGCGCCGTCGTGAATCTGAGCTATGGCGAGGCCACCTTGAGCGCCGACGCCGTCAAGGCCCAGCTCGCCGCACTCGGCTACCGCCACCCGGCCCGCGCTCACGACCACCTCACCGCGCTGGTGAAGGGCACCTCGCGCCGGGCGAAGCTGCAGGCGATCCTGCTGCCGTCGCTGATGCACTGGCTGGGTGGCACCGCGGACCCGGACGCGGGGCTGCTGAACTACCGCAAGCTTTCGGAGGCCGCGGAGGATAAGAGCTGGTTTTTGCGCATGCTGCGCGACGAGGGCGTGGTTAGCCAGCGTCTCATGCAGATTTTGGGCACCAGCCCGTACGCCTCCGAGCTGATCATCGCGGCGCCTGAGGTGGTCAAACTCTTCGGCGATGGCTCCTCGGGGCCGCGCCTCCTTGAGGCTGCACCCGACCAGGTAGAGAAGGCGATCGTCGCTGCCGCCGGGCGCTACGAGGACCCGGACCGCGCGGTGTCGGTGGCGCGTTCGCTGCGTCGGGCGGAGCTCGCGCGCATCGCCGCCGCCGACTTGCTCGGGTTCATGGAGGTGCGACAGGTCTGCGAGGAGCTCACCTACGTGTGGGACGCCGTCCTGCGCGCCGCGCTCGCCGCAGAGATGCGCGCCCAGCACCAGGACCCCGAGCGCCCAGCGCCGGCGCGCATCGCTGTGATCGGGATGGGCAGACTCGGCGGGGCGGAGCTCGGCTATGGCTCGGACGCGGACGTGATGGTGGTTGCCGCAGCCAACGAGAGCTACGACGACCACGAAGCAACCGTGTGGGCCGCCAAGGTCATTGAGGCGATGCGCGCGCGCCTGGCCAAGCCGAGCGCCGACCCACCCCTCGAGGTCGACCTCGGACTGCGCCCCGAGGGGCGCTCCGGCGCGGTGGTGCGCACGGTGGAGTCCTACGAGCGTTACTACACCGAGTGGGGCGAGGTGTGGGAGCGCCAGGCGTTGCTGCGCGCCGTCACCATCGCCGGTGACCGGGACCTCGGTGCGGACTTTCTGCGCGTCATCGACCCGGTGCGCTACCCGCCGGAGGGCGCCAGCCAGCGCGACATCAGGGAAGTCCGCCGCATCAAGGCGCGCGTGGATAACGAGCGCCTGCCGCGAGGGGCGGACCGCGCCACCCACACCAAGCTGGGTCGCGGGGCGCTCGCCGACGTCGAGTGGACCGTGCAGCTGCTCACCATGATGCACGCGCACACCCACCCGGCGCTGCACACCACCTCCACGCTGGAGGCGCTCGACTACCTCGTCGACCCGGACGACGACCTACCGCAGGTCATCGCGCCACAGCAGGCACGCCAACTGCGCGAGGCCTGGCTGATGGCCACCAGGGCCCGCAACGCCATCGTGCTGGTCACCGGCAAACGCACCGACCAGCTGCCCGCGCCGGGCACACAGCTCGGCCCCGTCGCAGGCTCCGCGGGCTACAGCCCGGAGCACCAACAGCAGTTCCTGGAGGACTACCGGCGCACCACCCGTCGCGCATACCGCGTGGTCGAGGAGGTGTTCTGGGGCGAGGCCCCGTCGCACGAGTTCGAATAACTTATGCTGGTGCCCATGGCTGTACAGATTGCAATCGACCTTGAACACGCAACGTTCGCGGACCTCGTCGCGCTTGTCGACGCCGCCCGCGTCGCCGGCGTCACCGCAGACACCGCACTCGAGCTGGCAGACTCCACGCTGAGCATCGCCGTGGAGCCCGGCACCACGGATGCACACCAGCAGCGCGTGCCCGAGCGCACCCGCGAAGGCGAGGGGCCGACCACGGTCTCCACGCCCGGATCCTCGGCGCTGCCGCAGCTTGGCGACGCCGCCATCCGCTCCGTCGTTGACATCCTGACCGGGCGCCAGGAACCCCCGCGGCGCTAGTTTGCCTTCGTTGGTGGCGCTTGCTCGACGATCTTGAGTCGGCGCATCTGCGGTTGCGCCTTCGCCCGTGCCACGAGCAGGCCCACCATCAGCAGGATTGCTAGCACGTAGACCGCGATCCAGGCGTACTGGAAGTCCTCCCACGTGTACTGCACCGAATCTGCCGAGTGGTCCAGCAAAATCCCCACCGCCTGGGCTGCCACCATGGAGGATGTGAACCCGCCCATATTGGCCAGGCCGGTGCCGGTCGCCACCATGGCGGGTGGCACGTGTTCGCGCACGTTATCGAAGCCGAAGTTGGACGCGGGCACCACCGTGCCCATCACGATCACCACCGCCAGGATCGCGCCGAAGCCGCGCGGAGTGGACGTCGAAAAGAACCACAAAAACATCAGCGGCGTCAGCGAGCACAGCACGATGACCGCCATGTCACGGCGCACGCCCAGGCGTGCAGAGACCGCACCGAGCACCGGCGACGCGACGATCATGCACACCGTCAGCACGATCAGCACCGTGCCGGCCTCCTGCTCGTTCAGGCCCATGCCGAGCGTCATCATCGGCACACCCCACAGCAGGGTGAAAGTGACCATCGGGAAGATGGAGAACCCGTGGATGAAGAAGGCCTCCCAGCACACCGGCGAGCGCACCACCGTCGAGAGCGTGGTGCGAAGCGGCACCTTAGCGCTTTTGGTCGCAGCCTCCTCGCCAGGCTTCGCGGGAGCGTCCGCCACCGCGACCACCGCGGCGAGCGCCACGAGCACCCCGACCGCACCGAGCGAGACGAACGCGACCTGCCAGCCCTTCGCGTGCAGCAGCGCCAAGAACGGCACCGCGGACAGGAACTGACCCATCTGCCCAATCGCAGTGGACAGCTGCGTAAACAGCGGCGTCTTGCGGGGAGGAAACCAGCTCGGCAGGATACGCATCACTGCCAGGAACGCCGTGGCGTCGCCCGCGCCGATCAGCACGCGAGCCGCAAGCGCGACAGGGTAGGAGGACGTAAACCCGAGCAGGATCTGGCCCACCGCCATCACGAGTGCGCCGACGATCAGCATGAAGCGCGGACCCTGCCTATCGATGAGCACCCCGGTCGGGATCTGCGCCAACGAGTACACGCCAACCTGTACTGCGGTGAACACTGCGATCCGAGAAGCGTCGATACCAAAGCGGTCGATCGCCTCAACTCCCGCGACGCCGAAGGACGTGCGGCCCAAGATGGCGACCACGTACACCGCGACCGCGCCGAACCACACAAAAAGGGCGCGCCGGGTGACGCGCTGCTGTGGGTCGTTGGTCTGGGAGACAGGGGAGTTGGAATGGGGCATGCGGTACAAGGTACTCCCTCGGTTAGGCAATCCGGCATGCGGGTCCGGTGCGTCACGTAGACTGTGCAACCGTGGATTACATTTCAACGCGCGATACCGCAGGCACAACCTACAAGTTCACCGACATCCTGCTCACGGGCTTAAGCCCGGATGGCGGCTTGTTCCTTCCCGTGGAGTACCCGCAGCTGAGCCCCGAGCAGCTCGACAGCTGGCGCACGCTGCTCGCCGAGCGCGGGTACGCGGCACTCGCCGCCGAGGTGCTCAAGCTCTTTATCGACGACATCCCGCACGCCGACATCGAAGCGATCACCGCCCGCGCCTACCGCACCCCCGTATTTAACGACGCCGCCATCGTCCCCGTAACCAAACTCGAGGACGACCTGTGGCTGGCACACCTCTCCGAGGGGCCAACCGCGGCGTTTAAGGATATGGCGATGCAGCTGCTCGGCGAGCTCTTCGAGTATGAGCTTGGCCGCCGCGGCCGCCACCTGAACATCCTGGGCGCTACCAGCGGCGATACCGGCTCCTCTGCCGAGTACGCGATGCGCGGCCGCGACAACATCCGCGTGTTTATGCTCACCCCAGCTGGTAGGATGACGCCATTCCAGCAGGCCCAGATGTTTGGCCTGGACGATCCGAACATCTTCAACATCGCCCTCGACGGCGTCTTCGACGACTGCCAGGATGTGGTCAAGGCCGTCAACGGCGACGCCGACTTTAAGGCGAAGTACGCCATCGGCGCCGTCAACTCCATTAACTGGGCACGCCTGTTGGCCCAGACGGTTTACTACATCTCTACCTACCTGCGTGTGACCGAGAGCAACTCGCAGAAGGTGAGTTTCTCGGTGCCGACCGGCAACTTCGGCGACGTGTGCGCGGGCTACATCACCAAGCGGATGGGCCTGCCCGTTGACCGCCTGATCGTGGCTACGAACGAGAACGACGTCCTCGACGAGTTCTTCCGCACCGGCCAGTACCGCCCGCGCAGCGCGGCCGAGACTCAGGCGACGTCCTCGCCGTCCATGGATATCTCGAAGGCGTCGAACTTCGAGCGCATGATGTTCGACGCCGTCGGGCGCGACGCCGCGCTGACCGGCGAGCTCTTCGGCACCAAGGTGAACGACGGCGGCTTCGACGCCGAGGACTTCGGCGGCGCAGACGTCCTCGACCGCATCCGCGACGCGTTCGGCTTCTGCTCCTCCTCGTCCACCCACGCTGACCGCGTGGCGACCATCCGCGAGGTCCACGAGCGCTCCGGCGTGCTGATTGACCCGCACACCGCCGACGGTGTCCACGCCGCCCGCGCTGTCAGCGGCGACGTCAACACTCCTATCGTTGTGCTTGAGACCGCGCTGCCGGTGAAGTTCGCCGAGACCATCGTCGAGGCCACCGGCACCCAGCCGGAGGTGCCCGAACGCTTCCGTGGCATCATGGACCAACCACGGCACGTCACCGAATTGCCGAATGACGCCGACGCCGTGAAGGCCTTTATCCAAGACTCCATCGAAGGGAAGTAGAACATGGCACAGGAACAGTTCGCAGGCCCGGAGTACTTCACCGAGTTCGACCCCGAGAAGTTCATCCGAGACATGAAGATTCAGAAGGAAGAAGCTGCCAAGGGCGACCCCGCCTTCGCTGACGATGAAGCGGGCGATGAGCAGTAGCGGCGACCTCGCCAAGAAATACCAGCCCGAAAACGGGCAACAGTGGACGTTCCCGGAGCCGGTCGCCCCAGTAGGGCAGCCGGCGCCTCGTCGCGGGCTAGGTGGTGCCGCGTGGTTTACCATCATCGTCGCCGCGCTGTGCTTGGTCGGGATGGTGGTGTGGCTGGGCCTGCACACCTCTGAAATAGACACGCGCACCGCCGAGGAGCGCCAAGCCCAGGAAGCCGTCCAGCGACCCGGGGAGCAACCGCCTGCCGCGGCAACGGGCAACCGGATCCTGGTGCCCGAGTTCGCACCGTGGGCGCCGGGCTCGCTGATCCAGTCCACGGACCACTACCCAGAGCCGGGGGAGCGCTTCACCGCGCAGTCCTGCACCGTCGCGTTCACGTTCTCGGGTGCCGACGGCCGCTCCTACGCCGTCACCGCCGGGCACTGCGGGCGTGAAGGCAACCTGGTGTGGCCGAAAGGGGCCTCGGACACGAACGACTACTCGCAGGAAGTCGGTAGGTTTATCTACTCCGGGCTTTACACCCCTGATGTAGAGGACCCAGAGGCGGAGCGCATCGACGTCGGCATTATCGAGATCTACGACACGGACCGCGCTGTGCCGCTCGTCGGCGACCCGATCCCAACTGGCATCGGTGCCGACATCGGCCCTGTTGACCGCGTCTGCAAAACGGGCGGGACGACCGGCTACACCTGTGGCCACTTCGAGGCCGCGAGCCGCGTCCAGATCGTCACCGGCCACGACGACGAAGCAAAGCGCGAGTCCCGCGGCGACATCGCAGGCGTCTGCGCCTCCTCCGGCGACTCGGGCGGCCCCGTCTTCGCAGACGTGAATGGGCGCGCCACCATCATCGGCGTGGTATCCGGGACGGAAGCCGACCGTTCAGGAGAGGAGTGCTGGGAAGGCATGGAGGACCCGATCATGATGTCCTACTCCAACGTTGACCAGATCTTGCAAGTCATCGAGCGCGTCGTGCCGGACGCCGAGTGGGTCGAACAGCAGTGGTGAGCTACTTGGAATCAGGCGTGGGATCGGTGTGCAGGGGGTGCTCGCCCTTGTTATCAATCACGAGCGTGGTCACTTCGCCCGCCCCATATGCCTGGTAGACCACCTCATCGACTCCGTCGGGCAAGCCACGCTCCTTCCACATTGCGACGAGGCTGTCGCGTGAGGCGTCATCGTCGACGTTCATCCACGTCACTTTCGTCGTTTGCTTGGACGGGTAGCGCAGGAACCCGACGAAGTCGGCGTCGTAACTCAGCGCGAGGCGCATTTGCTGCGCAATCGATTCTGGTGCGGGCGCTTCGTGGCAGTAGTCCCACAAACTCACGTTGAGGTTGCTGCCCGTGCGCAGCTCGACGCCGGGGATGCAGTTCTGCTGCAGCAGGCGTGAGAGGTGCCCCGCGAACGAGTCCACGTCTTGCACCGCGGTATCCGTGATGTCGCCGCGCAGCGCTGCGCCGCGATGCGCCTCGCGCACCTCTGCATCCGCGATCAGGTACGGCCGGATGCTCGCTTCTATCGACGCGATGTCGGCCTGCGGTGCCTCGGGCTGAAACACTAGTTCGCGCTGCAACCGAGTCTCCTGTGGAGCGTTGTGCTGGTAGGCGTACAACGCGACTGCCAGCGAGGCCAGCACCACCACGAGCGCTCCGTACACCGCCACAAACAGTGCAGTTGGCACCCGGCGAAGCAAAGCAACAGACTGTGCGGAGTCATCATTGGTGGTGTGCAACATGCCGTAAATAGTAACCGAAGTACACTTGAACCCATGCCTATACCCGAGTTCATCGTGCAGACCCGAAAGAAGATCGGAACCGACCCAATGTGGGTACCCGCCGTATGCGCCGTCGTGCTGCGGGACTCCACCGCGGACACCCCGTGGGCAGTCCCCGAAGTACTCCTCGTCCGCCGCGCGGACAACGAGAAGTGGACGCCCGTGACCGGCATCGCCGACCCAGGCGAGGACGCCCACGACGCCGCGGTGCGCGAGGTGCTCGAGGAGACCGGCATCAAGGCCACTCCGGCTGCGATCCTCGGCGTCGGCGCCATCGGCCCCGTCACCCACGACAATGGGGACATCGCAAGCTACATGTCGACGCAGCTCCGCCTCGAAGCCGTCGACCCCTCCCAGGAGCCCGTCGTCGGTGACGACGAATCCATCGACGTCGGCTGGTTCCCGCTATCCCACATGCCGGTCACGGACGCGAAGTGGCGCCTTGTCATCGGCGACGCCGCCGCCCAGCGCAAGCGCCCCGAGGGCTTCCAGCCACGCATGGGCTTTAGCAAGCGCAACTAATGCGGTTCGGCGTCGACGTATCCGAGCACCAGGCAGGCTTTGACTTCACCGCCTGCCCACTCGACTTCGCCATCATCCGCACCACCGACGGCACCTACCAGGACCACGCGTTCCCCACCCTGTTTGTCGACGCCCACTCCGCCGGCCTCAACGTATCCACCTACCACTTCCTGCGCAGCCCTTCCGAGGGAACCAGCGTGGCAGAGCAGGTGGAGGCCAGCGTCGAGGTACTCCAGCGCGTCCCCGGTGCTCTGCAGTGCCCGATGTGGCTCGACGTGGAAAGCCCCGCTGGGCTCACACTTGCCGACGTCCGCTCCGCCTACGACACCTTCCAGGGGTTTGGGGTGCGCGTTGCTGGCGTCTATACGAATGCCTGGTATTGGCGTCGATACATGCGACTAGCCAGGCCATCCCAGCTCGGAGCCCTCTGGCTTGCCGACTGGGGCTCCAACAATCCAGCATTCCCCGGTGTCGACGCATGGCCGACCCCACTCGGCATGGGCACACCCGAGGTGTGGCAGTACACCTCCCGCGGCTCCATCGGGGGATTCACGGTGGACCTCAACGCGTGGAGGGACGCCTCATGAACGATATGCGCGCTGCGTTGGCAGCCGTGGTGTGCGCTGCGTGCGTTGTGGTCCCGTCTGTGGCACCGCCAGCTCAGGCGCAGTTACTGGGGAAAAGCGATAGCGAGCCCTTGCCTGCGGCTCCGCTCGAGTCGTACGAGCGCAACATTGCCGCCGCGCCGTCGCGCTGCACCGATTTCGAGCTTGTCATCGCCGCCGGCACCGGCGACTCCAACCAGGGCGACGACCCGCTGCACGTGCGCGGACTGCGACCCGGGTCGACCCTGATCGCTGACGTCGAAGCGGCTGGCGAGAGCGTGTCTGCCTGGCAGGTGCCGTACACGGCGTCGGTTGGTGTATTGGGGACGCTGGGGGAGACCAGGACGAACATGGCGCTGCCGTACGGGGCGTCCTTAGACACGGGCAAACGGGCGGTGCGCACCCACCTCGCCACGCTCCACGACGCATGCCCGGACACGAAGGTGTTGTTCCTCGGGTTTTCGCAAGGGGCTGGCCTGCTCGGGGACCTCGTGGCGGAGTCCCCCGACCCGAGCCTTGTCGCGGCCTACCTTATCGCGGATCCGGGGCGCAGCCGCACCACCTACCACACGGCGGAAACAGTCACCGGCGCGCGTGGCGTCCGCGGCGAGAACGGCGAAATCCTCATCCCGCTCGACGGCGTACGCCTTGCTAGCGACGTCTCGGGTCTCACCGGGCCACGCCGCACCAGCTTCCACGACGCTGAAGCTGAGGCACTCACGTTTTGCCACAGCAACGACCTCGCCTGCGCCACGCAGCACGACGGGTTGGCGCAGCGCGTCGGCGTGCGCCTCGCCCAGCCCGCCGCAGCCCCGCTGCACAAACTTGCCGGACGCGGCTTCAAGGACTTCGGGCACAACCCGATTGCTACGCTGCTTGCACTGGCATGGGAGTTAGCTGCCGTGTCTCATGTAGTACAGGAATATGCGGGGGAGACACCGCCGTTTTTGGGTGAGGACATCACGGGGTTGGGAGTGCTGCTCCACGTGGCCGCGCAGGAACTGCTGCCGATGACCGCCGGGCTAGGCGTTCCTCAGATCCCGATGCCACTGATCGACCTCATCCCGCACGTGATGAACATGATGCCCCACCACCTGGCCTACTTCGAAGGCGGCGACCACCCGGCCTGGACCATCGACGGTGAGTCAGTAGAGTCGTGGATCGCCCACGACATGGTCGCCCGGATGCAGGCGAGCTAACTGTTCCTTGTGGTGTACGTCTTGCCGGGCACCGGATGCGGCACCATCTGATCCAAGCTCGCCGGCCGCAGCCCCTTCGCCCGCAGGCCGTCGATCACGCACTCCACGGCTTGGGCCGTCGTCGGGTGGATGTCGTGCATCAACACGATCGACCCGGCCCGTGCCTGGTCAACCGCAGTCTTGCACGTCCGCGCCGGGTCGCGGTGCTTCCAATCCAGCGTATCGACGTCCCACAAGACCACCGCCTGACCCTGCACCCGCGCCGCCTCGGACACCGTCGCGTTGAGCGCCCCATACGGCGGGCGGACAAACCGCGGGGAAGCACCAGTGGCATCAGCAATCGCGCGGGAGCCCTCCTCCACTTCGCGACGCACCTCCGGCTGCGAAAGCCTCGTCAAGTCACGGTGCGTGGCAGTGTGGCTGGCTACCGTGTGACCGGCAGCCCGCATCCGCTTCACGACGCCCGCATTCGCGCGGACCTTCGGCGCCAACACGAAAAACGACGCCGTGGCGTGCTTGCGCGCAAGGATATCCAACACCTGATTCGTGGATGCAGCCGGACCGTCGTCGAACGTGACGGCCACACAGTTGGAGCAGTCCGCAGGTTGATCCTGGGCCGGAGTCGGCGCGCTGGGTGCAGGGGCCGGAGCGAGCTGCTGTGCCAACGGATGATTGCGCGCCTGCGGCGGCAGCGCCCGGTAGATAGCCGTGCGGAGCTCCTCACCAGCCTGGGAACTGGATTGAGAGAACGCCTGTGAGCTGCCCACGAGCGGGTTCGCGACCGCGTTCGGCGCAGTACACAGCACCGCCACCGCAACGAGCGTGGATACGACTTTGCGCATTGCTTACACCACCATCCAGAGTTAGTACGCGTGTCAGCGTACCTGGTTTGAAGGACTCGCGAAATCCTGACGTAGATACTCGGATGCGGGCAGCACCTTGAACTCTTCCAATTGTTGGCGGTGTTCGCCGCGGTAGACCACCCAGCGTTGCGCCGGATCTATGCTCAACTGACTGCCAACCGTGGCGACGTTTCTTCCGTAGCGCGAGCGGAAGGTCACGGAGGACTTTATTTCCACAGCGCGTGGCTCGTGCGTCATGTCGAGGAGATCCACTTCAATCTTGCTGTCGTCTCGGTAGAAATACAGCTCGGGAGCTATCCCTTGGTGGTGGTAGCACTTGGCGGTTTCTGCCACGATGAGGTTCTCCATCACCGCGCCGAAAGCTGGGGAGTTCACGAGGTCTACTTTTGTGCGGATACCCAGGAGGTGGCAGAGCAGTCCAGTGTCGTAAAAGTACAACTTAGGGGTCTTCGTCAGCGTCTTGCGGGAATTGGTGTGAAAAGGACGCAGTGTGAACACGATGAAGCTGGATTCCAGGATGCTTACCCAGTTCTTCACGGTCGCAAACGCGACGCCGAGTTCGCGAGCCAGTCCAGTGTAGTTGATGAGGTTGCCGGCATTAAGGGCCATCAGTTTCATCATCATTTGGAAGGCGTCCGTGTTCTGAACATTGAGTAACTGTGTGACGTCTCGTTCGACGTATGTGCGGAGGTAGTTCTGGTAGTAGATCTCTGGTGGCATATCTACTTGATAAAGGCGCGGATACCCACCGTGAACCATGAAATCTTCAGCGCTCGTGTCGGGTCGTGCGGTGAGTGCCTCCCGGAAAGAGAGTGGAAGCAGGTGGGTGATGCCGACTCTTCCGGCTAGACTTTGCGAGATCTTCTCCATGAGGAGGAAGTTCTGCGAGCCGGAAAGCACGTATTGTCCCGGTGTGCCCTGTTCGTCTGAAATAACCTGCAGGGCCGAGAAAAGCTCGGGCGCATACTGGGCCTCGTCGATGATGAGGGCAGAGCCACGATCATGGATAAAGCCCGTGGGATCCTCGGTGGCTAACGCGCGTAGCGTTGGGTCTTCGAGATTGAGATAGGTGAAATCAGGGAACTGTTCACGAATCAACGTCGATTTTCCGCTTTGCCGTGGTCCGGTCACGCTCACGATCGGAAACCACGAAGCCAGTTGCTCAAGATGCTGTCCCAATTCCCTCGGAATGAACACTATTTCACCAAATCCCTAAAGTGCGACTTACCAAATCCCTAAAGTGCAATCTACCAAATCCCTAAAGTGTAAAGTGTCAGCACCTCGTGCACGTTGAGTGTCATCAGGTTGTGCACACTGGGTGTCAGGAGGTTGTGCACACTGTGTCCCATGGGTGTGTGCACAGTCCTGCGTGTTTTAGTGGAGTAGTTTG
>NZ_JAEUWV010000024.1:0-25688 GCF_024102595.1 Corynebacterium lipophilum | reverse complement strand
CCGGTCCCTTTCCGAACCCGGTTAGCTAAGCCCGCCCGCGCTGATGGTACTGCACCTGGGAGGGTGTGGGAGAGTAGGTTACCGCCGGCCTATAACTTCATTTTCTTGTGTGTGGTGGGTTCCATTATTCCCGTTGTGGGGGTGGTGGTACCCACCACACTCTTTTTTGTGCACCCCACAACAAACAAACGGGGATGAGAGTGCGCATGGAGGGGTTAGGGCCAGCGCACTGAAGGATCTGTCGTGAAGTGGACGAGCTTGCCGGAAAGGGGGTCCGTGAAGGCAACGGAAATGCATTCCAACAGCATTGGTTTGGTGAAGTCGTCCTCCCCAAAAGGATGTGGGACGGGGTAGATAGAGTCGCCGATGATGGGCACCCCGGCGTCCAACATCTGGATTCTCAGTTGGTGCGTGCGTCCACTGATCGGTTCGAGGAAATAGCGCGCGAGCGGTCCTTCCACTCCGTAGCGTTCTTGTAGCACTGTTTCCTCTTCTGACGGCAAACGGGACGCGCCAAGGAACATCGTTTCTGAATTGGGTTCCGCGCCGCGGACAATCTTGGAAGCAACTTCGCCGTGTTCTTTGACGATGTGATGCCGCCAAGGTCCGGCAGGTAGCGAAGGATCATAAGGAGCAACCGCGGAATACAGGCGGCGGACTTCTCGGCGGGCGAACATGTCCTGGTACGCCCCGCGGACTTCACGGCGCTTCGTCAGTAGCAACAATCCACTCGTCATGCGGTCGAGGCGATGCGCCGGTGTGAGCTCCTCGTTGTCGGTCTCGCGGCGAAGGCGGACGGTGAGGGTCTCCGTGATGTGGGCGGCGCGTGGCATCGTCGCCAAGAACGGCGGTTTGTTGACGACGAGGACGTTGTCGTCTTCGAACATCACGGTATGAGTGAACGGTACGGGAGTTTCGGGGGCGGGGCGTCGATAAAAGAAGACGTCTGTGCCTGGCTGCAAGATATCGTTGGGAGAGAGCGGGGTGCCGTCGCGGAGGACGACCTCGCCGACGGCGAAGCGCTGGAGGACGGCTGCGGCGTCGTCATCGGGGTGGCGGTGGCGCTGCCCCTTGATGACTTCGGTGAGGAAGTCACCGGCGGCGATGGGGGCATCAGGGACGCGGACTCGTGATGCGCCGAGGCCATCGCGCGGAGGCAGTGGCGGGGGCGACTTCCTTCGTTTTCTACTCATATTCTTTGCTAGATTAGTCGCTATGGATCTTGGAGCGATGTTGCAACCAGTACTGGCGTTCTTCAATGAAGGTATCGGGAAGGTGATCGCGGACGTGCTGCGAGCACTCTATGAGACGTTCTTCCCTGCGAACTCTGAGGGCGCGAAACCCGTGGAAATTCCCAAATAAGGGCCACGATATCGATGTGGGTTTTGTCTACAATGGGGGTAGAAACTGCCTACCTTCTTGAGAAAGGGCGAAACACATGTCGAATGAAGAAATGGTCGTCGTAGCTGTGGACGGAAGCCCGGCTTCCCACAACGCGGTCCGCTGGGCGGCGAACACCGCCGCGAAGCGCGGCATCGCGCTGCAGCTGGCTGCAAGCTACACCATGCCGCAGTTCCTGTACGCGGAAGGGATGGTTCCGCCGAAGGAGCTGTTCGACGATCTGCAGAAGGAAACCATCCAGAAGGTCGAGGAAGCGCGTGACATCGCGCTTGAGGTCGCCCCAGATATCAAGATTGGGCACGCAATCGCGGAGGGATCCCCGATTGACATGCTGCTTGAGATGTCGCGTACCGCGACCATGATCGTGATGGGGTCGCGTGGCCTTGGCGGGCTTTCCGGGATGGTCCTCGGCTCTGTGTCTGGTGCGGTTGTCTCCCACGCAAGCTGCCCGGTTGTGGTGGTCCGCGAGGACAACAACGTGACCGAAGAGAATAAGTACGGCCCGGTCGTAGTCGGCGTTGATGGCTCTGAGGTTTCCCGCCACGCAACGGAGGTCGCCTTTGAGGAGGCGCACGCTCGCGGTGCGGAGTTGATTGCGGTGCACACGTGGATCGATACTCAGGTGCAGGGGCCGGGCGCTGGGTTCTCTGTCACGGACGAGCACTGGAAGGCTGTGCAGGAGGAGAAGGACGAGATCCTCAATGGCTACCTGGAGGACTCCGCCGCGAAGTACCCAGATGTGCAGATCCGCAAGGTGATTACGCGTGACCGTCCAGTCCGCGCGCTTACCGAGGCCGCTGAAGGCGCACAGCTCCTGGTCACCGGTTCCCACGGTCGTGGCGGGTTCAAGGGCATGCTGCTCGGCTCGACGTCGCGTGCGCTGCTGCAGTCCGCGCCGTGCCCGATGATGGTTGTTCGTCCGAACGACTAATCTCGCGGAACGCAACCAAGTCCCAGCGGTGCCGTTTCCAGATCGTTACCCGTTGGTGTCCGAATCGTAGTGGCATTATGCCCGAATGGGAGGCACCATGGTCAGTAGACATTAAACGATCGTTATAGAAGGAGACGTGCACATGCTGGGACTTGGCTTTTTCGGCTGGATTATTATCGGTGGACTTGCGGGCTGGATCGCTTCGAAGATTAAGGGCAAGGACGCCGATATGGGCATCGGCCTGAATATTATTGTCGGCATTATCGGTGGCCTGATTGGCGGCTGGTTGCTGGCGAAGTTCGGAGTGGACGTCGACAATGGCGGGCTCTGGTTTAGCTTCTTCACCTGCATCCTTGGTGCGGTGATCCTGCTGACCATCGTCAACTTTGTGAAAGGTAAACAACGCCAATAGCTAGTAGCGCGAAAAGCGCGTGATGTATGTACCGGCCGGAGGGACACACCCCCGGCCGGTATTTTTCTTTTCAGAAACTACGGTACGCGGTATGGTGAACGTACTGGTTTGTCTACTAGAGATTTTGGAGGAGCAGTCGCGTGAGCAGCGGTACAACCAGCAAGGCAAAGAGTGCTTCCAGGAGGCGGAATCGTCCCAGCCCCCGGCAGCGGCTGCTGGATGCCGCCACGAAACTCTTCCAAGAAGAAGGCATCCGCGTCATCGGTATTGACCGTATTTTGAGGGAGGCGGACGTCGCGAAAGCGTCGTTGTACTCTCTGCTTGGGTCGAAAGACAACCTGGTCATCGCGTACATTGAGCGGCTGGACGAGGAATACCGGCAGCGTTGGGCGGAGCGCACCGAGCACGTCTACGACGCGGATGGGAAGGTGCTGGCGTTCTTCGACATGGCGATTGAGGAGGAGCCGGACCGGGAATTCCGTGGCTCGCCGTTCCTGAACGCGGCGAACGAGTATCCGCGCCCGGACACGGAGTCGGAGGAACGCATCGTTGCGGCGTGTAAGAAGCACCGCCAGTGGATGTACGACACGATTACGCACCTGCTCAGCGTGAAGAACGGCTACAACTCGGCCTCGCAGACGAATGAGCTTTTGATCTTCCTCGACGGCGGCCTGGCTGGAGCCCGCTTTGTGCGCGATACCGCACCGTTGGAAACTGCCCGTACGCTAGCGAAAGCTACGCTTGGGACTCCTCCTGCTGACTATTCGATTTAGCCTCCCGCTGCACTTTCGACCGCTCTTTCTCGATGGCCTTTTTGGCGCGCTTCTCGTCGCGCTTGGCCTCGGCTAGGGCGGATTTTTCTGCGCGGATGTCGCGGCGAACCGCTGGGATGGTCGTCGGTCGCACGAGCGCGCCAGCCTTCTTGCGGCGCCAGGCCCGTTTGCGCTCGCGCTTCTCCCGCTTCTTTTCGACGTACGCTTCGCGCGCCTCGCGTACATGGTTGCGGTGAATCTCCTCGGAGGGGAAACGCTTTACAAGCAACGCCCAGAGCAGAACGGTCTGTGAGGCGGTCCAGAAGTTGTTGACTACCCAGTACAGCAGTAGCGCGATCGGTACGAGGCCGAGCAGGCCCGCCGTGGTCAGGGACAGCGCAATGAAGGGGATCATCCAGTACAGGAACCGGTAGCTGCCGCGGGTGAACGCGTTTTCCCACTCGAGGGTGGTGCGGTTACGGATCTGGGAGAGCAGCAGGTTGATGCTGGTGAAGCAGATGGCGGCGATGAGCATCGGGATGGCTAGGCTGCGAACGGCGTCGACCGTAGTGCCGAGGGAGGCAAACTGCTCTGGTGTCATGGAGACGTAGGCGGGGAGGGGGACGTCGAAAAGCGTGGTGTTGCGGAAGCTTTCGATCTCGTCTGGGGTGAGCAGGCCGATCCGGTGGGCGTCGCCGACGTCGGGGACGGCGAGCCAGTACAGCAAGCGGTAGAGGCCGAAGAAGAACGGCAGCTGGATCATGGCGGGAACGCAGCCGGCGAGCGGGTTGTAGCCGTGCTCGCTGCGGAGTTTCTTGATGGCTTCGCGTTCCGCCTCGATGTCCTCGAGTGCGGTGGAGCTGCCGTAGCGGTCCGCGATGGCTTTCATGTGCGGGCGCATCATGTAGCTGGTGCGGCCTACCTTGTACGTCTTCCAGGAAAACGGTGCGATGGCGCCGCGCACTGTGATGACCAGCAGGATGATGGATGCGATCCAGGCGCCAGAGACGGGGGCGCCGAAGACGTCGGCAAGCAGCCAGTGCCAGAACTGCAGCACGGCGGATACGGGATAGACGAGGATTTCCATCATTCGCTAATGTTAGGCCATGGTTTACCAACAACCCAGACGCAAGGTGCGCGCCTCCCAGGTATTCGGCGAGGTGCTGCTGACCATCGGGGCGTTGTTGTTGCTGTTCGCATTTTACGAGTCCTATTGGACCAATATCGCGTCCGGCAAGATGCAGAACGAGGCGCAGGATACGCTGTCGGAGCAGTGGAAGAACCCGCGTCAGCTGCGCACACCGCAGCTTGGGGACGCGTTCGCGCGGATGTACATCCCAACGTTCGGGTCGGACTACCAGTTCGCCATCATCGAGGGCACCGACGAGAACGAGTTGTTGGTGGGGCCGGGGCGCTACCCGGACACGCAGATGCCGGGCGAGCCGGGCAACTTCGCGGTCGCGGGGCACCGCGTAGGCAAGGGTGCGCCGTTCAACGACCTTGGGGCGCTGAACAGCTGCGACGCCATCGTGGTGGAAACGCAGGACTCCTGGGTGACGTACCGCGTGCTGCCGATGGGGCTGGACCCGCAGGAACGCCGGGACGTGGCGGCGGGCTGCGTGCCAGCCGAAATCAACGAGCCGATCGCGACGGGCGAGTACCGCAACGTGGTGGGCAGGCACATTACGCTGCCGGGAGACGTGAACGTGATTAACCCGATCCCGGAGCAGCCCTCCATTGAGGTGCGTCCGGACATGCTGGGCATGATCACGCTGACCACGTGCCACCCCCAGTTCTCGAACGCGGAGCGCATGATCATTCACGCCGTGCAGACTGAGGTACTGGCGAAAACGCCGGGCGAGCAGACCCTGCCGCAGGCGATGTCGGAGGTGAAATAGACAATGTATGGAGCACTTTGGCGGATGCTGCCGGGCCCTACCCCGGTGAAGTGGCTGCTCGCGATCGTGATCGCGGTGGCCGTGTTCTTCCTACTGATGGAAGTCGTGTTTCCGTGGGTGTCGGCACAGATGCCCTACAACGACGTCGCTGTGTAGCGCCAGCAAGGGCCCTAGAGCTGCAGGTTCTTGATAGTCTCCTCGGCGACGAGCTGTGCCTTGATGGACTCGTCCTGGTTGGTGAACACGGTCACGGCCGTCTTCCCCTTGGCTACGGAGTAGGCGGCCCCGATCCTGTTCGGGACAGCGCCGCCGCCGTGGCGTCCGCCGTTCCACCCCGCGGGCTGGTTGGCAGGTTCGGTGTAGTCGATGGGGGTGGCCCAGTCGACAACGGCCATGGCGTCTTCGGGGCTGTCCATGTGCCGCACGATGACGGTGAGTTGCGGCTCGGGCGGGTAGGACCAGAACTGGCAGGCTGGGGGGTCGAAGCGGGCGTCGATACCTACGCCGGTGACGCGCTGCCCGTTGGCGTCGGCGACCCAGTCGGTGTCGAGGTAGGGGCAGGGCTGCCACGCGTTGCGGTCGGTGGCAGGCAGGGCGTCGAGCGGCAGGGCAGCCTCCTGCTTCTCGACGTCCCCTTCGCCCGCCGGCGCGTGGTCGGGCTCGGGGGCGGCGCACCCGGCGAGGACGCTCAATGCCGTGACTGCTGCAAGGGTGGGTACTCTCAAACGCATGGGTTCCAGATTAGCTGTGTTGTCGCCGGGCCCGGCAGAGACCACCGAGGTGCCGGTGAACCGCTCCTTGGATATCGGTATTACGGTGCTGTCGGTATCGCTGGTGTTGGTGTCGCTGGCGGCGCTGGCGCGGATGTCGCTGGATGAGGCGCTGCTGCACATCACCTTGGTGACGACGTTTTCCTTCCTCCTGTTTTACGGGATGACCGAGATGCACTACTGGGCTACCCCGGGCCGCGTGCTGTGGCTCGTGGGGCTGACCGGCGTGTGGATGCTGGACACGACGATCTCCGTGGTTGCGATGTACTGGGTGTTCATCCTGTTCTTCGTGTATATGCGGGCGTTTAACGACTGGCGAGGTATTGCCGGGGTTGCTGCTGGGCTTGTGATCACGGTGCTGGTGCAGCTGCCGGACCAGATCACGCTGGGCAGCGTGTTGGGGCCGGCGCTATCGGCAGTGGTGGTCTTGGCGATCAACTACGCCTTCACCACGATTACGAAGGTCAGTGACGAGCGTGCCGAGCTCATTAACGAACTGTTGGAGACTCGCGAGCAGCTAGCAACCACGGAACGCGCAGCGGGTGTGGCGCAGGAGCGGGAGCGGCTCGCGCACGAGATTCACGACACGGTGGCGCAGAACCTGTCCTCGATCCAGATGCTGCTGCACGCGGCGGAGCGTGACCTGTTGGCCACGAATCTCTCGGAGGAAGAGTTGGCGGCGCCGCTGAAGAGGATGGAGACGGCGCGGAGGGCGGCGTCGAGAAACTTGGCGGAGACCCGTGCGATCATTGCGGCGCTGACACCTGCGCCGCTGAGTACGACGTCGCTGGAGGAGGCGCTGCGGCGCATCGCGACAGACTTCGGCACGACGGGCGACATGGACATCGAGGTGGAGGTTGACGGCGAGCCTGAGCAGCTGCCGATGCGCCTCGAGGCGGGCCTGCTACGCATCACGCAGGGCGCGGTGTCGAACGCGGTGAAGCACTCCGAGGCGAGCCGGATGCGCATCACACTGACGTTTGGGGATGACGAGGTCCGCCTCGACGTGGTGGACAACGGTAAGGGTTTCGACGTGGCGAGCCAGGCCAAAAAGCCATCCGGCTTAGGCCATTTAGGGTTGGATGCCATGCGTTCACGGGCCGTGGAATTGGGCGGTGAGCTGGAGATTGAGTCCCAACTCGGCGGGCCGACCGCACTTTCTGTGGCGGTACCGACTAGTATCAAACAAAAGACTGACCACGTGGAGAGGAAAACTTCATGATTCGTGTGTTGCTGGCAGATGACCATGAGATCGTCCGGCTGGGCCTTCGGGCTGTGCTTGAGGAGGCCGAGGACATTATGGTCGTCGGCGAAGTTGCAACAGCTGAGGGCGCGATCGCGATGGCGCAAGCCGGTGGCATCGACGTCATTTTGATGGACCTCCGCTTCGGTGCAGGCGTGGAAGGTACACGCGTGACCACGGGTGCCCAGGCGACCGCGCAGATCATCGCCTCGATGACGAACCCGCCGAAGGTGCTGATGGTGACCAACTACGACACCGACGCCGACATCCTCGGCGCGATCGAGGCTGGAGCCGTCGGCTACCTGCTGAAGGACGCCCCGCCGGAGGAGCTCGTCGCCGCGGTGCGCTCCACCGCGCGTGGCGACGCCACCATGTCCCCGGTGGTGCGCGAGCGCCTCGAGACGCGCGACCGCACTCCGCGCTCCTCGCTCACGCCGCGTGAGCTGGAGGTGCTGCAGTTGGTGGCGGCGGGGTCGTCGAATAGGGAGATTGGCACGGAGCTCATGCTTTCAGAGGCGACCGTGAAGTCCCACCTCGTGCATATTTACGACAAGCTGGGTGTGCGTTCCCGTACTTCCGCCGTGGCGTCGGCGCGCGAGCAGGGCGTGCTCTAGTAGTAGGGGTGGGCTTCGTGGAACGCTTCCACGATGCCAAGGGGGATCTTGCCGCGGTTGGCAATGGGCAGGCCTTCGGTCTGCGCCCAACGGCGGATCTCGGCGGGGTCAAGGGCCCGATCGGTCGCGTCGCACGCCTCCCTGGCTGCTTCGACGTACGGCTTGAGCTGCGCCAGGAAGCGCTCTGCGTTCTCCGGCTTGAGGTCCAGCACGTGATTCTTCCCCTGTAACCCGAAGCGGATCACGCGAACATCCGCCTCGTGCAGGGGCGTGTGGTCCAGGTCGTCGAAAAACTGGGTGATATTTTGCCGGGCCATGAAGGCTGTCCTTTCTCCGGTACTCCCAAGAGCGATACTTGGGAGTAGTGTTCGCGTTTGGAGGAAGTCTAGCAAATACTTTGGCCGATAATACTAATTAAGTTTCTTCTGCACTTCCGCGGACAGTTTCTGCAGGTCTTCATCAATAGAGTTGTGAGCCAGGCGCTGCTGTACCGGGTTCATGTGCTCGGCGTTTTCCACCGCGGTCTGCAGCTCCGCGAGGCGGACCTTCGCGTCGGTGGCGAAGCCCTTCGGCAGCTCGGCGGTCTTGACCTGGCCCTCGAGGGCGTCGACGCGCGACTTCAGCTGCCCGCCGCGCTCAGAAAAGCGCGAGACCTCCTGGGAGGACAGGCCGACGCTCTGCGCGCGCTGTTGTACCTGCTTCTGCTGGTAGGACGTCCAGCCCTTGTAGAACAGCGGCAACAGCACCGGCAGGAGCAGACGGGTCGCGCCGAGCCACTGCTTGGCTTTCTTCTTCGTAATGCCGGACTCCTCAATGCGCTGCAGATGTGCCTTCGCTAGCCGCTCCTCGTGCTTGCGCTTCTGCTTCAGGCCCTGCTTCTCTGCCTTCAGCAGGCGCTTCTCGGCCTTGTCCAGCAGCTTTGCGGTGCGGAAGTCCTGCTTCGCCTCCTCCTTGGCAAGCTTGCGGGCGTGCGCCTGCGCGGCCTTAATCTCAGCCTTGGCCTTCGTGCGTGCTTTCCGGATGGATTTGAACAGTCCCATGCGAGTTAACTCCTTTACGCTTCAGCGTTCGTTTGGACACCAACCTTACCTGTTTCTCCACTGCGCCTAGTAGAGTATTGCCCATTGTGAGTACGTCGAAGCAGCAGGATGGCACACGCATGCGGCCGTCGGATCTTGTGGGGTGCCGCTTTCGGTTCCGCCGGAAGTGCCAGTTCCCGGACTACCCGTCGCGCGAGGAGGCCGAGGCGCACCTGCCGCAGCGCATCGCAGTGCAGGAGGCGGTACTCGCGCGGCTGCCTACCAAGCCAGCGCTTGGCGACGGCCGGCGCCGCCTCTTCACCCGCGCCGACGCCGCGGACGCCACCACCGAGGGCGTCTTTGACTTGATGCGCCGCGGCACCCACCTGATCACGCGGGCGACGCTCCATGGGGACATCGCCGGGGTGGCGGTCGAGGTGGACGTCGACATCCTGGTGCGCACCGCCGACGGGTACGTGCCAGTGATCATCTCGAACCACAGAGTCGCGCGCACGCACCCGACCTCGACGCTGCAGGCCGTGCCGGTTGGGCGCCTTGGGCTGGGGGCACCACTGCGGGTAGCGGGCAAGTACCGCCACCACACCGTCGACGGCTACCGGCTGGCCATGGCGCACCTCCTGCTCGGGGAGCGCTCCGCGGGCCGCGGCGGCGTCATTGGGCAGGATAGGTCGCTGGCGTACGGAGTGGACGTCGAAAAGTATGTCGCGCCGCTGCTGCTCGCGCTCGCCGAGTCCACGCCCGAGCACCCAACCCGCTACAAACAGTGCGCCACCTGCAGGTTCTGGCCGCTGTGCCTGCCTGAGCTCGAGGCGCGCGACGACATCTCGCTGGTGCTGCCCGGCGGCAAGGGTGACCGCTTCCGCGCCCAGGGCATCACGACGGTCCAACATCTTATCGACGCCCAGCTCGGCGAGCCTTCCCGCATCGCCGAAGCCTGGCGCGCCGGGATACCCCTGCTCAGGAGACCGGGGCCGATCGATATTCGCCGCGCGGACGTCGAGATCGACATCGACATGGAGTCCTACATGGACCAAGGCGCCTACCTGTGGGGCACCTTTGACGGCGAGCGCTACCGGCCGTTCGTGACGTGGGAGGAAGTCGGCGGCGACGCGGAGGAAGCCAACTTCGGTGCGTTCTGGCGCTGGCTCCTCGACCAGCGCGCCCAAGCCCACGCGGAAGGCAAGACCTTCGCCGCCTACTGCTACGCCGCCGCCGGCGAAAACCACTGGCTGCGCATGTCCGCGCAGCGCTTCGCCAGCATCGACGCCAAGGAAGTCCAGGAGTTCATCGCCTCCGACGAGTGGGTCGACGTGTTCGCCTCGGTGCGCAGGCACCTTGTGGGCACCGACGGGCTGGGCCTCAAGGTGCTCGGGCCCATCGTCGGCTTCCACTGGGAGGACGACGACATGGACGGCGAAGCCTCCATCGACCGCCGCTTTGCCGCCATCCGGGGCGACGAGGATGCGAAGCAGACCCTGCTGCAGTACAACGAGGACGACTGCCGCGCCACCCGCGCCGTCCGCGAATTTCTCGACGCCGACGCCCCCGGCATCCCGCTGCTTTGAGTTTGGGGTTAGCGCCTGGTGCTTTAGTGCCTGGTGTTGCGGGCGACCGCCGCGGTGATGAGCACCAGCACCACCACGAGGCAGGCCAGCACCATCATGAACCCGGCCCACGGCAAGCGCTCGTACACCCAGCCTGACGCCGCTCCCACCAGCGAGGATCCCATGTAGTACCAGAACACGTACATGCTGGACGCCTCAGCCCGGTCGCGCTCCGCAATGATGCCGACCCACGCGGAGGCAGTCGAGTGCATTGCAAAGAAGCTGGCCGTAAACACCAGCAGACCGGCCAGCAGGGCTACCAGGTTCGGTATTGCCGCCAGGACCAGCCCCACAACCATCAGTGACGCCCCGCCAATCACCACGTGACCGCGACCGTACTTGCCTACCAGTGCCCCCGCGCGCGACGCCGACCACGTCCCCGACAAGTACAGCAGGAACGCCAAGCCCACCAGCGACGGCGGCAACCCAAAGTAGTCAATCGCGCGGAACCCCAGGTAGTTGTACAGGGAGACGAACACGCCCATCCCGATGAACGCCGTCGCACACAACGCGAGAATCCGCGGGTTTTTCGCGTGCCGAACCATCGCCCGGAACTCGTTGCCCGGCCGCAGTTTCGGCTTCGGCGTGAAGTTACGCTGCTCTGGCAGCAGAATCGCCGTCGCGATCGCGAGCGCCAGCGCCGTTGCGCAACTGGCCGCGAGCGCCCACCGCCACGACGTGACCGCCAGCAAACCCGTCGGGATCAACCTACCCGTCAGCCCGCCGATCGTATTGCCGGCGATGTACAAGCCCATCGCGCCGGGCAGGTCCTTGGCGTCGAGCTCCTCGGAGAGCCAGGTCATCGCAACGGCCGGGGTGCCTGCAATCGCGATGCCTTGCAGGGCTCGCAGTAGCACCAGCTGTTCCATCGACTGCGCCAGCGGCAACAACAGGCCAATGCCCGTTGCCACCAGCGCTGACACGATCAGCACGCGCCCGCGCCCATACTTCTCCGAAAGTATCGACGCCGGCACCACACACAGCGCCAACCCTCCCGTCGCCGCCGACACCGTCAGCGCCGTCGTGGACGGGGAAGCGTCGAACGCCTCCGCCAGGGTGGGGAGTAGCGCCTGGGTGGCGTAGAGGGCGTTAAAGATTCCGAGCCCGGCGAGCAGCATCGCAATCGTTGCGCGACGATACTCCGGGCTCCCTTTCTTCATGCTGCATATCCTGGCACTTTGTGGCGGGGACCTCAAGGAGCGTTCTAGATTGCTGCACCACATTCCTGGTTTTTGGCGGGCAGATTTGTAAAAGCCCAGGTCAGTTTGTGTGCGTGGTGGAATGTGGTGCGCAGGTCGTGAGACGGCCACCCGAAAACCGCTCCCGTCGACCTCTTTCGGTCGACCAACCCTGGTCAGCGCAAAATCGACAAAAACGTACCAAAATGACCGAAAACGCCGTGACCTGCATCGGTCGACCGGAGCAGGTCGACCGGAACGCAGAACCGCCGAAACAGGGAACAGGCCCGGTTAACCCCGCCCCCTACCCCCTCTTGCGTGACAGGTTAGCCTACCCTAATATTCCTAGTGGGTCCTGGTTCCTTCAACGGACTCGTCGTGAATACAGATAAAACCCGCCGTGTTTCATACCCCTGTATGAAACACGGCGGGTGGCCATGTAAAGCGCTCCTCGCGAGAGCGCCTTTAATCTAACAGAATTACATGGCGTTGTCTATACCGACTTACTTGGAAGCCGCTGCGAAGCGCTCGTTGACGTCGTCCCAGTTGACAACGTTCCACCAAGCCTTGACGTAATCGCCCTTGACGTTCTTGTACTGCAGGTAGAAGGCGTGCTCCCACATGTCGAGCATCAGCAGTGGGGTGAAGTCAACGGAGATGTTGCCCTGCTGGTCGGTGAGCTGCTCGATGATGAGGCGGCCGGCGATGTGGTCGTAACCCAGGACTGCCCAGCCGGAGCCGTGCAGGCTGGTTGCAACGCCGGAGAAGTGTGCCTGGAACTTCTCGAAGGAACCGAAGTCGCGGTCGATTGCCTCAGCGATTGCGCCGGTTGGTGCGCCGCCTGCGTTCGGCGCCATGTTCTTCCAGAAGATGGAGTGGTTGGTGTGGCCACCCAGGTTAAATGCCAGGTTCTTGGACAGTGCACGCAGCTTGTCCGGGTTGGCGTCGCCGTTGCGCTCTGCCTCGAGGGCCTCGAGTGCGGCGTTTGCGCCAGCGACGTAGTTGGCGTGGTGCTTGTCGTGGTGCAGCTCCATAATCTCGGCCGAGATGTGTGGCTCGAGTGCGTCGTATGCGTATGGGAGCTCTGGAAGTTCGTAAACAGCCATTGTCAGTTCCTTTCGTTTGGGGGTTGGTGACGTGCCCCATAATAGACAAGAATCACATTCCCGCAATGGCGTACGCTAATTTTTATGGGTTTCTTGTTTGCACCGGAGCCGAAGCTGGTTCCTGAAGATCGCACGTTGCCGGGTCGTGATGAGCCGGTGTTGGCACAGCCACGCCCGCATGCTGTGCTGGGGACGCCGATTACTGGCCCGTGGCGCGAGGGCCAGCGCCGCTTGCTGGTGGGCATTGGGTGTTTTTGGGGCGCTGAGAAGATGTTTTGGCAGATGGAGGGGGTGGAGTCGACGTCGGTTGGGTATGGCGGGGGTTCGACGCCGAACCCGACGTACCGCGAGGTGTGCAGTGGGCAGACGAACCACGTCGAGCTGGTAGAGGTGGTCTACGACCCGGAGCGCATCTCGTTGAAGGAGTTGATGCGCGCTGCCCTTGAGGCGCACGATCCGACGCAGGGGTTCCGTCAGGGCAATGATGTGGGGACGCAGTACCGCTCGGCGTTTTTCACCGACACGGAGCACGAGGCGCAGGACATTAAGGGGTGGGTTGCGCAGTACGGTGAGCAGCTTGTCGACGCTGGCTATGCCCCGATTACGACTGAGGTGGGGTGGGGCGTCGATTATTACTTGGCGGAGGATGAGCACCAGCAATACCTGCACAAGGTGCCGAACGGGTATTGCCCGCACCACTCGACGGGCGTGGAGTGTGGAATCTAATGTTGCCGAAGATTGTGGCGCATCGCGGCTTTTCGGCGATGTACCCGGAGTCGACGCACCTGGCGTTTGAGGCGGGCCTGAAGCTGCCGATTCACGGCGTGGAATGCGACGTGCGGCTGACGCGCGACGGGCGACTCGTGGTGTTCCATGACGGACTGGTGGACCGCACCACGGACGGGATGGGGCGCGTGTCCACGATGGATTCTTGCGACCTGCGCGAGCTGAACTGCGGCACCGACGAGTGCCCGCAGCAGGTGATGCTGCTCGAGGAGCTGCTCGAGCTGTTGCAGGACTACCCGGACAAGCACCTCTATATAGAGACGAAGCACCCGACGCGCTACGGCCCCGAGGTGGACGAGGCGACGTTTCGGGCGCTCGCGTACGCGGGCATGCTGGATTCGGAACAGGTCGCGATCATTTCTTTCTCGCATAAGGCGGTGCGGTATTTCACGCGGATGGCACCCGATTTGCTCACGTTTTACCTGTTCAGGGTGCGTGAGGCGAAGTGGAACCCGAAGAGCGTGATGCTGTCGAGCCCGTACGGGATCGGGCCGGGGCTGACGCATGTGCGGCAGCGCCCGGAGCTGATCGGTAAGTATGGGTGCCCGACGTACGTGTGGACGGTCAACGAACCGAAGGATATGCGGTGGTGTGCCGAACACGGCATCGCTGCGATTGCGACGGACCACCCGCAGCTGGCGCTGCAGACGTACGCGGGGCTGCTGTAGCGCCTGTACGATGTGTGTCTATGGCTAAAAAGAACCGTAGAAAGCAAGAGAATCTCCCAGAGGGAATGAGTCGCCGCCAGGCGAAACTCGCTGCCCGCGCCGCTGAGCGCGAGGCGCTGCAGAAGGACCCACGCCCGTTCGAGGGCCTGGCCGCCGAGGCCGAGTTGGTGGCGCTGCAGGAGTTCGTGCCGTCCGCAACCGCGCAGGTAACTGTGAAGGACACCCCGGTGCAGCTGGTGACGGTGCTGCCAGGCGCCGTCGCGGCGATGGTGCGCGAGGGCGGCGAGCGCCTGGTCGCGCTGCAGGTTGCTGCGCACTCCCAGAACCCGGGCCGCGATCTTGCGTACGCCCTGAACTGGGTACTTAGCGCGAAGGAGGGCGAGCAGCTCCAGTCCACCGCGGCCGACGGCCAGCAGCCGGCCCTGAAGGATATCTTCCCGGCCGACGCCGCCTTGGACGTCACCTCCTACGACGACTTCTCCTGGTGGTTCCCGGAGGACGCGCAGATCCCGCCGCAGATCCAGCAGGCGATGGCGGCCGCGAACGACGCCGTCATCCCGTCCGTCGAGGTCAAGGCGGACGCGCCGGGTGCCGTGTGGTGGGTTAACCCGGGCGGCGGTAAGGCCCACATCCGCTGGGTGCGCACCGAGGACAACGAGAACCAGATGCTTTCGGCGCTGGCGCGCATCGCGGCTCGCGGCGAGCTCAACCTCGGTGAAGGCACGAAGTTCGCGGGCGCGTTCCGCACCCACGGCGTCGTGGTCCCGGTGTGGGACCTGGACCCAGCCGTTGAGCCGGAATCCTACGCGGACGCGTTGGTGGCGCTGAACAAGGCTATCGAGGCGGAATACGCGAACGACGCCCAGCTCAGCGCCGACGAGCGTAAGCAGCTGGACAACATCAAGTCCCGCCAGGTCACCATTTAAACAGAGGGCGACCGGGCTCCTCGGGGGGCTTTTCGGGGGCCTACCTGAGGGACGAGAAGAGCTGTTCGGCGGCGACCTCGTCCCAGAGGATCACGTTGCCGACTTCCGCGTCCATAAACCCGCCCACCGGGATGGTTTCCGTGTTCAGTCCCATGCTGAACGCCAACCCGATGCGGGCCAGGTTCCATACGTGGTCTTTGCTGCCCACGGTGAACATGGCCGGGGCGGTCCACAGCAGTGGCAGCGCCCGGAAGGGGTTGAGCAGCACGCCGGGGGAGAGGATGCGGCTGGTCAGGGCGCCGAGGAACTCGCGCTGGCGCCCGACGCGGTCCAGGTCGCCCTGGGCGGTGGCGCGGGTGCGCACGTATCCAAGGCCGGTCGCGCCGTCCATCTTCTGGCAGCCGGGCTCGACGAACAGGTTGGCTAGCGGGTCCTGGATGGGCTCCGACACGCAGATTTCAACGCCGCCGGCGGCATCGACGATGTTGGCCAGCCCACCCATCCCGATTTCCGCGTAGCGGTCCACGCGCAGGCCGGTGGCTTGCTCAACGGTCTGGACGAGCAGCTGCGGGCCACCGTAGGCAAATGCCGCGTTGATTTTCTCCTGACCGTAGCCGGGCACGGCCACGTAGGAGTCGCGCGGGATGGATACCAGCGTCGCCTTCCCGAACAGCGGCAGGTGCAGCAGCATGATCGTGTCGGTGCGGGTGGTGCCCAAATCACCGCCGGTGCCGAGGCGCGCCGCATCTTCCTCACTCAGGCCCGTGCGCGAGTCGGATCCGACGAGCAGCCAGTTCGTGCCCGAGGTGTTCGCGATGCGATCGGCGGGTAGGGCGTCGACGCGGGAGAGTCGGGCGTCGACAAGGAAGGTGAGGGCAAGCAGCACCACGAGGAGAGCCGCGAGCAGACGGCCGCAGCCACCTTTACGACGCCGTCTCCGCTGTGGGCGTTGTCGTTGCGGACGCTGCGGCCGCTGCGTGACCTGCATAGGGACTGGTTCGCGTTCTGGGCGTGGCTGTGGCGGCCTGTGCTGTACGGGACGCTGTTGCGGCGGATACTGGCGCGGCCGGTATTCGCGTGGTTCGTACTCGCGGGGCTGGTACTGCCGGGTTTCCTGCGGCTCGCGCTGCTCCGGCCGGGCGGTTGGCCGCTCCTGCCAGGCGGTGGGCCGTTGCTGTTCCCGCTGCGGGCGGCGTTTCCGGATGGGGCGTCCGTAGCGGTCTACGAGCGGTTGGCCGTCCTTGCCAAGCACGAAGTCCTCGAGGTTATCCCGGGGATCGTTGGAATGCGGCGTATTCATGGCAACAGTGTAGACGGCAGGAGGGGGTAGGCGAGAAAAGCGACGGCGTCGATAAGGAAGTGGGCGAGGATGAGTGGCCAGACTTTGCCGGTGCGGTGGTAGTAGTAAGCGAAGATCACACCCATAGCGATGTTGCCGAACCCCGCGGAAATCCCCTGGTAGAGGTGGTAGGAGCCGCGCAGAATCGCGGAGGCGGCGATCGTGGCGGGCACCGACCAGCGCATCTGCCGCAGCCGGGTGCACAGGTACATCACCACCACGACTTCTTCGGCGAACCCGTTGGCAAACGCCCACAGGAGTGAGGTGGGGATCTGGACGGCCTCGGTGGTGGGGATGACCACCTTAGACCAGCCGAAGTGCACCGCCCCGATGTAGAGCGCTAGCCCCGGGATGCCGATAAGGGCCGCGAACCCGGCGCCACGCAGCCAGTCGCGCCACTTCGGCGCAACCCACGCGGTGCCCAGCAGGTACCACGCCAGCCCACCCCACCCGATGAGCGACAGCGCCGAGACCGCCTGGAGCGCCACGTCGAGCCAACCGATGGAGCTCGCTTGGGAGTAGAGCGTCGTCGATTGCTCATTGAGGGGCGCCTGCAGGAGCGAGTCCACCAGGCGCAGCGCGGCGCGCAGCCCGCTGGCGCCGAAAGTAACAGCCAGCACGAGGAGAACTTCAACGCGGTACCGAGTGTGCATGCAGGCTACAGTAGCCCCATGACAACGATTGCGTACCTCGGCCCGGCGGGAACGTTCACGGAGCAGGCCGTCTGGAACTTCGACCTGCCGGACCCGCACCTAGTGCCTGTGGATTCCCCGGCGGAGGCCCTCAACGAGGTCCGCGCCGGGCGCGCGGACTACGCGGTGGTTGCGGTGGAGAACTCGGTGGACGGCGCGGTCACCGCAACCACGGATGCGCTGGCGGAGGCGCCCGGTGTGCAGATCTACGGGGAGACCGAGCTGGAGATCGCCTTCGCCATCATGACGCGGCCTGGCGCCTCGCTTGTCGACGCCACCCGCTTCGCCACCCACCCCGTGGCCTACCAGCAGGTGAAGCGGTGGATGGCCGAGCATGCCCCGAACGCGACGTTCCACCCGGCGACCTCGAATGGTGCGGCGGCGCAGCTTGTTGCCGAGGGTGAGGCGGACGTGGCCGCGGCCCCGGAGCGCGCGGCGGAGCTGCTCGGGCTCAAAGTGCACGCGCGAGGCGTGGCGGACTTGTCCACGGCGCGGACGCGGTTTGTGTTAGTCGGGGCGTCCGGGACACCGACGCCGCGCACGGGCAACGACAGGACGTCGATTGTGTTCCAGACGCCGAACGAGCCTGGCACGCTAGTGGCCGCGTTGCAGGAATTCGCGTTCCGGGGCGTGCACCTTTCCCGTATTGAGTCGCGCCCAACACGAAAGGAGCCGAACACGTACTCCTTCCACGTGGACATCGTGGGGCACATCGACGACACCGCTGTGGCGGAAGCGTTGCGGGCGGTGTACCTGCGGTCCTCGCAAATTACGTATTTGGGGTCGTGGCCGTGCGCGCAGCAGGCCACGTGGCCCAGCGGCAACCCACGCCTGGCGGAGGCCCAGGCTTGGGTGGACGGATTGCGTTAGCCGAGGCCGTTCTAAACGGGGCTAACTCCCCGCCTTAACTAGCTCAAGTGCAAAAAGAAAAGGAACGCTTTTGACCCAATATGGGTGATGGTAATATGAGTCCTTTCCGATCTTCATTTGCGGTACTGAGCGGTAATGCGAAAATGGATACTCACTAAATCGCACTATCCGAAATCCGGCATCAATGGCTGCATTTAAAATATCACCAATCGAATGTGGCCATTTAATTTGAACGTCATTGGTTAGTAAGTCATGGTCGCCGGAATATGACTTGTTATTTCGTGTCGAGTAAGGCCCGAGGTCCTGCCAGTATGGTGCAGAAACTGGAGGTAGGCTACTAGCTACGGCGCCGTCTAAGGTCGCTGCAAACGGGTGCTCGTCAATTAGAATTAGCGTTCCCCCGGGCTTCAAGTAGCTACTCGCACTTTTGAACCATACGTCGACATCTGGAACCCATACCAATACTCCGTAAGAAGCATAGTAAATATCGAACGCATTAAGCATTGCAGGAACAGCTGGATCTATACTATTGGAGACTTTAAACGAACAGTTTGCAACACTAGCTGCTTTCGCAATATTCTGTGCATGTTTTATCGCGGTTGCGGAATAATCGATTCCTATCACTTGAAATCCAAGCCTCGCCAAGGAAACAGAGTCGAGACCAATATGGCAATGCGAGTGCAACAGGTGCTGACCGCTAGCAGCCCCTAAAATGTCTAGCTCAACCGTCCTTAGAGTAGTTTCTCCCCGAATCACCTCCTTAACCGGATATCGATCACCACGACTATGGATAGCAGCTAGTTCATCCCAGTAGTCCAAGTTCTGCGCCATGATTCAGCCTCGCCCCCCGTGTCAAGCAAGCATCCTGTCCGTCTTTTGGGTCATCCTAAAATTCTCTCGACAAAAAGACTACAAACTAAAGCGACTAACAATATCGTCATTACTATCGCAACGCTTAAATCAGCTGATAGGAAAGCCCCCACAGCTACGATCCAAACTCCCGACAGCACACGTGAAAGTGCTGATATCAAGCTAAACGCTGTCACCTCAGCCTCTCCTCGAACAGCCTGCACGATCTGAAACGTTGCACGACTTTGCAATGCCGATGAAACTACGACTAACAAGCATATTGTAAGCACCGAAAAGACTAGGCGAATATCGCCCGAAGTGCTGATCATAGCCGCCAGAGACAATGACGTCACCAAAACAGCTCCCAACATAATCCTATGTCGGGCAGTCATCTCCTCTAAAGCATTCCCCATCGACATCGCAGCCATAAGAGCAAGGGACATCAACACGAGCGCCAGATTACTTTCGGCTGACACTCCTTGGATCACCATAATCGGCTGCCAAAACTGAAGTGAAATGTCAAAAACCAGGGTCGCAGCAATAAAACTTGTCCAAACCCGTATATGTATCAGCCGGATAACTCGGCGACACGAAGTCAGTACATCGACGATATTCGCGGTGTGAGTAAACGTTGGTGGAGAAACAACCCGTAGATGCCTCAAGTCTCGCCAAAGCAATAAGAACAACGTGGTTTGTATTGCCGCGGCTAAAAGCCAGGCAGCATGACGAGATACTGTGGATGCGAAGATCGCACCAACTATTGAGCTAAAAGCGATCCACAATGCCTGTGCCTTGCCGAAACTCGCCATTGGATTCTTCGCACGATGAGTATCACGCAAAAGCACCTCGAACGATCCACTGAACAATGACAAAGAAACTGCATTGAGCAGCTCAGCAACGACAAGGAAGACGAAATTATTAACCGCCGTCATGCTGCCCAACCACAATGCAGATACAAGCGCTGACATCAGAAGTGACCAACGCGGACCAAACCTATCGGCCAAGACACCACACGGTATCTCAAGGATAAGCAACGCGAGCAGCTGTATGAGCCGAGCATTGCTCACATCAGCGATGGTCAGACCCTGGTTCAATAGATAAACAAAAGAGAAACTACTGGGTATTAGGCGTGCTGCTGAGAAAACCAGTCCAGCCCAGTAAGGGGTTAGCTGAGGGAGTTTAACTAGACATCTTTTCCTGTATTGGATCACTGACACCAACCTGCACGAAATTGTGATTCAGTAGGCAAATGCTGTTTTGCAAAGAAGCTAGCATTTTTGGGTATCTTGCCACGATTACACCAAAATGTAACCTGCCCCACCGTCATATAAGGGTAGATCCGAAGAGGCTTCACAGCGACAAGCTCCAATGTCCAGTGATGTGCAGACCCCGTATGCCCGAGATCAGCAGAAACTTGCAGGAAGAGTCCGAGGCGCCCAAGACTGCTACGCCCAATTAAAGACATTGCATATGTGTTACTCCCGATAAGCTCAAATGTGGCCCCCAGGTACACAGTCCGTGGCTGCAGTACAAAGCCTTCTTCCCCCAGCGGTTGATCTTCAAACTCAACTTTGTTTCCCCGCCCGACATGCGGCACTTTGAGAGTATTTCCAAGCCGGTAATTGTAGCTATTTGGATTGAGTTGATCCGCATTATATGGATTCAAAGTTATACGGCCGGCTGAGTGTTCAGCGGCAATCTCACTACCCGTTAAAATCATCTCTCTATCCCAAATAGGCTCGGGACGCAACGGGACCGTCACTCCCCTGATACTTGCCTTTGTATAAGCTAATGGCACCACGAGGGACCCAAAAAGAAACTTGAGCTACTCGCCAGCCCGACCGCAATATCAAAGGAAGAGTTGAAAACAACTGAAAAGTAATCCTGCCGTGACTACCAATATCGATTAGGTCAGCAGTAACGTGTATAAATAATCCGAGACGTGCGGTGCCAGATTTAGCATGGATAATTGGCACATAGTGATCACTTCCAACAAACTCGGCACTCTCTGCGAGTAAAAACTCGTTCTTCTGCATTAGATAACCATCAGGGGCGATTTGGAGAGTCGTGTATTTGTTCTCTGTGTAGGGGTCCAAAACATTTTCATCATACTTTAATAAGCTTGACCCCAGCGAAAGATCATAGGAGTTAGTTGATAGTCGCGCAGGATTGAAATCTGAAATCCTGATTCGCCCTTGAGCAACTTCTCGCGCAATTTCGTCACCGGTGAGAATCATGACAGCACCTTAAGTTGTGAAAGGTCGAACTTGAATTGGCAAGCTGGAATATACATCATCGCAAGAATCCAGAAAGGCCTGCTCATTTGGGGCGGTGATAGTCAGAAAAACACACCAATTAGATGGATTATCATGCCGATATGAATCGCCCTGCGCCACTTTAACAACCACATCCGTAACGCCTGGAACCGAGCGGTACGCAGCCTCTGATGGAACATGAGATATCTCGCCATCTTCTGTCGGGGAAACAGCCAGCCAACCAGCTAACCGATAATCAGCCGGTTCGCTCATAGCCTCAAGATCTAACCCTAATTCGACTCGTAACCAAGCATCAATGATGTCAACCTCGAATGCGGCATAAATTGCCTGTGGAATCGCGCCTCCGGCGAAACGCGTCGCGACTTCAGATATATAAACTTTGCCGTCGGGCGTGGCGAAAAATTCTGCGTGAGTTACACCAGACACAATTTTCTTCTGCAGTCCGAATTTAACCATCAGATCAGTGAAAGATTCGTAAAGGTCAGCATGTACATCGGGTGACAAAATGATTGACCCATTTCTCGATGGGGACTCCAATGCGGCTAAGCGCGGCACCATATAGCGACCAACACTCGTAAACACGATCTCCCCATCACGCCAAATCATATCAACGTGGTACTCTTCACCAGATAGCTTCTGCTCAACCGCCCACTGATGCGACGACAGTGCGGGATGCAGTTTTTCAGTACCGACGAAATCGTCCAATTCAGCCTGTGACTGCAGGACAGCAGTGTTGAAGGACCCTGTGCCTGCCACTGGTTTCGCAACAACCGGAAACATTCCCTCAGGCACCGAGTCACCCGGTTTATAATTAGAAATGATCTGAGCGCACGGGATACTTGCATCCACGAAGGCTTTTTTCATCCAACGCTTATCACGTACAGAAATAGCTAAATCTGGTTCACGAGGATCAATCCCTAGTACGGTTCTTAGATAAGCCGCACCATACATCCCATACTCTGCGCCTGAAAGAACTGCACGGACAGCTTTGGGATACTTTAATTCGAGGTCGACGAAAACGCCAGAAAGTTCTTCAATTGAATCGACACTTTCAACTTCATAAACAGCGCATAGCCGAGTTCGAGTGCTGTCAGACATCGGTTCGTTTAATATATCGTACGCATCGCGAACGAGCACGACTTCAGATTCCAATTCTAGAATCTGGCATAGTAGGTTCTCTGGAAACTTCAAACAGACAATCATCATGCTCCCCCTATTAGAAAATTCTTCCATTCTGGTACCGTGGCTGCGCTACATGGTCAGCTGCCACCGTCCCCTGTATTACCATCGAAAGGAACCTCTCAATCCCCATGCCGGCCATGCTCATTAGCGGCATACCTGCGGATGCAACATCGAGAAACTCGGCGTAACGCTCCGTTTTTGAATTCTTCGATTCGATACGCTTCTTCAGCAAGTCCGGGTCGGTCTCAACTTCGCTACCCGCAACTAGATAGTTTCTTCCACGATACCATAACTGGCAGTCGTGGGACACCCCGTCACTTGCCTTAGTGTAAAATGGGCGTTTCTCTACCGGAAAACCCACTACCCAGACAAAAGAACGATAGTTATCCTCCAGGAACTGCCTGCATTTTGCATTGAGTTGGGCGCCTTTGCCTCCGCTACCTCCCGCGTGCGCAACCAGCTGATCCCAGGAAACTGTATCAAACTCAATATCATCTACTATTGGAGCCAAGTTTGACTGCCTCTCGAGAACGCTCACGCTCCTCCAGATCAATTCTTCGAAGTCGCTCATGATAGCGTCAATGCCAACACCAACTTGCGAAATGTCAACAATAGTAAACTCAGCCAACTTGCGTGTCGTGCTGGGTGTTTCTTTCCGAAACAACTTACCAATCTCGTAAAACCGATTAAATCCATTAGACGCAAGCATTTGATGATAAAGCATGTTACTAATCGATAGAAATGCCTTTCGATCATAAAACTGCACCTCAAGGGGCTGTGTATCGCCTAACGCCCAGTCAGAAACGATTGATGGTGAGTCAACAGGCACATAGCCCCATTCTCGGAACATGGCATGCATTTCCTGAATTACCAGCGAGCGAAGACCAAGCAACTCAAAAGATCGACCGGATCTACCACCAGGCCAAAACGCTGCTTGCGAAACACTATTCATGGCCCGTACCTCAACTTCATAGTGCCCTCTAAACATTCGCCACCGCCCAGCTACCCGCACCAATGCACCCCTCGTCACTCGCGACAAGTCAAGGGGTAGGCCAGTACGGCAAACAGCCCAAACGTAGAGTCCATCTACCTGTAATAGGATTCTAGTAAATGCTGCTGAGAACCGATCCGCACGAATCACAACACCAACCAGATCCGCCTCTTGTGAAGTGCTTCCTTTCCTAGTCAACATGGCGAACCTCATAATTCTCGAGGTAGAGTCTGTCCATGCTGGACCCAAAATTCAAAAATGCTGTTACTGCGTCGGTGGGTGATTCGACGAGAGGCCTTCCACCTTCATTAAAGCTTGTATTCATCAATACTGGCACTCCCGTTAATGCCATATACGCACTAATCAGCTCGTAAAAATCAGAGTTATCTTCAATTGCGACTGTCTGTATCCGTGCTGTTCCGTCAACGTGCACTATCGAAGGGACAACTTGTTTTGCTAATTCTCGAACGCGCACTGCCTTCATCATGTTCGAACTTCCATTGGAATCTATTTCAAAATAGTCCGCAGCTAGATCCGATAACACTGCAGGCGCAAACGGCCGAAACCATTCTCTCTTTTTTACAAACCCGTTGACTTTCTCACGTATCCAGGGATGCGATGCGGCGCAAAGAATACTGCGATTCCCTAATGCCCGCGGACCAAACTCACTGCGCCCACGAAACCAACCGACTACTAGCCCTTGCGCTAAAGCGGATGCAGCAGCACTTATCGGGTTGTCAAGCTTCGTAACTTCATAAACGTTAGGATCCAGCAACGCGAGCGCCTGTTCGACCGCAATGGCCGAGTAGCTCGGTCCAGTGTACGTCGTACTCCCCTGCACATACCGCTTCTGAGAAGTCCATTCAGCAAATTGCAACGCGCCCAAGGCTAGCCCAGCGTCGCCAGGAGAATTTGGAATTCTTACTTCAACCGGCAGCTCACGAGACAACACTCCATTTAGTACCGAGTTGAGCGCAACACCTCCGCAAATGACCACTTCACCAGGGCAATACCTCTCGACCAACGGCTGAATTCGCCTTAGCACTGACGTCTCCAAACTATGTTGACACCAGGAGGCCAGATCCGCGCCTTCCGCCGTTATGTTTCCCCTCTGCCACGGATGCTGGTAAGAAAGTTTGGCACCATTGTCACCCAGCCACTGCGATAAATCTTTCAAGCCATCGGCGCTATATAAATCGTCCGTGATCGATGTCACTTCCGATGCTCCCCGGGAGCAATAATAGGCATGCGGGATATCTCCAATACGGCTAGCATTCCCGAAAGAAGATAGCCCCATCAGCTTGCCGGCATCATGGTAGCTATCAAAACCAACATATCGTGTAACCTTGCTGTACATCCTGCCGTAACCGACCTCGTCAGGGCCATCATGATCCCGCGCAACAAGTACTAACTTTTCGTTTCGCCAGAGATAGTAAGAGGTCTGTTCTGCTCGAGCCCCATTCAGTCCTATTGAATCAGAATCAATAATACTACCAGTGTGATCAAGGACTGCTATCAACGCGTCCTTAACTCCGAGTTGGCCGATGGAAGACCAAGCATGACCCTCGTGGTGGGAATGGCAATATGCAAGTTGGGGGTGAGGCCCAACCTCAGCGCGTACCTCATCGATCAAATTGCAGGGCAGGGTTTTGTCGACATCTTGCCCAAATGCAACGATCCCGACTAAGTCAATTTCCTGCTGGGCCAACCCGAGTGTTTGTAACCCAACTTGCAGACTCGAGCTAAAACCGCCATCGTATTTCGATCGACTAATGCGCTCTTCGGCACACGCATAATGAACTACACCATCAATAGCTATAGCTACCCCGCCATCTGCAGTGGGCAGGTATGACTTTGGATCATGCGACAAATTAATACCGACTACAACAGCCATCTTTCCCCCAAACTGGTTTGACCAAAGAACAACCACACAGTGTCTCGCGTACTCCTCGATACAAGGAAGGAAGCTGGGAAGCTTCGCCACTATCCACTGGTGCTACAGGCATTGACGGAAGTCAATGCACAACAATGAAGGGGCCGACCCCTGAAAAGTAGACACCATGGGGTGGTCAAATAATGGGTTCAACTCTAGCGTATCGCTACGCGCAACGAGATTCGTACTCGCAAGGAGTCAAATACTTGCACCAAGAATGCCGTCGG
>NZ_JAEUWV010000023.1:0-26308 GCF_024102595.1 Corynebacterium lipophilum | reverse complement strand
AGGCACACATGCGTGAACGCGACCAAGCCAACTCACCCGACGGCCGGCCGAAAGTCTACGACACCGGCATCGACACCGACTTCAACCCCTCCTGGGCCATCCGACACGGCTGGGCAGGACGCTCATAACCCCAGCACAACACCCCACAACCCACCCATCCCAACCCCTGAAAAAGCACACATTTTGTCACTTAAGTCGACACGCCGAGAAAAGCACACATTTTGTCACTTAAGTCAATCCGTCAGGAGCCCTCTGTGCCGCCCCATTACGAGATAAATAGGCAGACCCCCGAACTGCCGGCTCCCGTGGCGTTCCTTCGTTGCCGCCGTCCTCGCAATCAGTAAGCAATGCACCGAAAACCTGCGCCGCGTCGTTGGAGCGTCGCAGTTCCGTTTGGTGCAGGATTTTGCCCCCCAGTGCACCAGCTAGTGCACCAAATGGCGATCCGATCACAAAATGAAGAAGACCCCTACCAGCATCTGCACTGGTAGGGGTCTCATCTTAGTAGCGGGGGCAGGATTCGAACCTACGACCTCTGGGTTATGAGCCCAGCGAGCTACCGAGCTGCTCCACCCCGCGTCGGGTGATGTTGAATTTTCACCTGCTGCCTTAACGGGCAACGAGTGATAACTATACGCACGACCCTTAAAAACACCAAATCCCCTGCGCACCTCACGGATTGGCAGGGGATTCAGGCTGTCACACGGGAAGGGCTACATGCTCTGGTATTCCTTCACCGCACGGTCGAGCGCGTCGAGCGCCTTGCCGTACTCCTCGAAAGAGCCGTTGCGCGCGCCTTCCAGGTTGCGCAGTGCGTCGTTGATGTTGTTCAGGGCCTCATCCTTGTTACCGGCAGCTGCTGGTGCTGGGGTGTCGGTCTTCTCACCATCGGCTGGTGCTTCCTCGGCAGGCTTCGTGTTGCCTTTGTCGTCAACGATGTCGATGTCCTGGGCGGCCTCAGAGTGAATGCCAACCTGCTTGAGCGCCTGGGAGATCGTCGGAGCGTAGCCAACCTGGCCGCGGTAGAACACGAGCACGCGCAGCAACTTCGGGAAGGCGGACGCCTGGTCCTTGCGCTGCGAGTAAATCGGCTCCACGTAGAGGATCTCTCCCCCGCCGACCGGCAGGGTGAGCAGGTTACCGTTCTTCAGGTCGTTGGTGCCCTGCCACAGGGTGCGGTCACGCGCCACCTGGTCGGAGGACATCAGTGCGTCCTGCGCCTGCTTCGGGCCCTGGGTCTGCGTGTTGGTTGGCAGCACGCGAACGGTGATCTGGCCGTAGTTCTCCGGGTCGGAGGAAACGGACATGTGCGCGGACAGGAACTCACGGTTCAGGCCACGGAACGGCGTAATCAGCTGGAAGGAAGGCTGGTTGGTCTCCGGGTCGCCGGCAACCACGTAGTACGGAGGCTGGTTGAGCTCCTTGCGGCCTTCCGGCGCGGTCGGGTCGTTCGGCACGGACCAGAAGGCGTCGTTGTTGAAGAACACGCCTGGGTCGTTCACGTGGTAGCGGGCCAGCAGTTCGCGCTGCACCTTGAACAGGTCCTCCGGATAACGCAGGTGGTCGCGCAGCGAATCGGAGATGTCGCTTGCCGGGCGCACGGTGTCCGGGAACGCACCCATCCACGCCTTGAGCACCGGGTCGTTCTCGTCGAACGCGTAGAGGTCCACCGTGCCGTCGTAGGCATCAACGGTGGCCTTGACGGAGTTGCGAATGTAGCCGACGTTGTTGTTCAGCAGACGCTGCGTAGTGCCGTCCGGGTTCAGTGCGTCCTGCGTCGTATCGGTCAGGGATTCGCGCGTTGCGTACGGCAGCTGGGACAGCGTGGTGTAGCCGTCCACGATCCACTTGATCTTGCCGTCGATCACGGCTGGGTAGGTCTTGGAGTCCGTGGTCAGCCACGGCGCGACCTTCTCAACGCGCTCGCGTGGGTCGCGGTCGTAGAGAATCTTCGACTCTGAGCCAACGCGGTCAGACAGCAGGAACTTCAGCTCCTGGTACTTCGCGGAGTACGCGATGCGGTTGACCCAGTTGCCGATGTTGACGCCACCTTCTCCCTGGTAGGTGTAGGTGGAGCTGTCCGTGTCGTACTCGACGGGGCCCTGGCCGTTATCACCGACGATGGCGTAGTCTAGCCCGTCGTTCGCGGAAGCGATCACCGGGCCGTAGTAGACGCGGGGCTCGTCGACCTGGATGCCCAGCTCGTCCGCCTGGTCCTTCTCAGCAGCGATCGCGTTAGTCTGCAAATCGGAAACGGTGAAGATCGGCAGGCCACCACGGGTGGAGCCTGCGTCCTGCGCGGCCTCGTCAACGCGGTTCGCCTGCGCTGCAATGAAGCCGTTGCCGTGGGTGTACACGGTGTGGCGGTTGATCCAGTCACGCTGGTTTTCGCGCAGCGCGTTCGGGTCCATCTCACGGGCGGCGACGACGAAGTCGCGCATCTTGCCCTCAACCTCGTAACGGTCCATCGCCAGCTGGTCAGGGAAGCCGTAGAAGTTACGCAGCTGCTGGTTCTGGGTAAAGGTCGGGGAAATGATCTCCGGGTCCAGCAGGCGAATGTTGCTGATCGTCGCGGCGTCGTCCGCGACCTTGTCGTTGGAGACCTTTTCCGCGCCCCAGTTGTCCTGGTACTTCACTTGCTCGTCCGTCAGGCCGAACGCGAAGCGGGTGGCCTCAATGTTGCGGGCGATGTACTCGGATTCCTTCGACTGGCGGTTCGGCTTGACCGAGAACTGCTCCAGCAGCGCCGGCCAAACGCCCCCGACCACAAGCGAGGACACGAGCATCAGCACCGCAGCCATCACAGGAACTCGGAAGTCCTTATATACAACGGACGCGAAAAACGCCGCCGCGACAAGCACTGCGATGACTGTCAGGATCACCTTGGCCGGCAACGAGGCGTTGACCGTGGTGTAGGACGCACCGGTGAAGATGTCGTTCTGCGAGTACAGGAGGGTGTAGCGCTCCAGCCAGTAGCTGACTGCCTTGAGCACCATCCACAGGCCGGCAGTCACAGCAAGCTGCACGCGAGCGGCCGTCGAAATGTGGCCCGGTACCCCACTGACCTTGTTGCCAATGCGGATGCCGCCGAGCAGGTAGTGGCCCACCGCGCCGACGATGAAGGCGACGAGCAGGAGGAGTGAGAGGCCGTCGATAACCGCGGTGATACCCGGCAGCGCAAAGGCGTAGAACCCGAGGTCCTTCCCAAACTGCGGATCATTCACACCGAAGGATTCCCCGTTGAACCACAGCATGAACGTGCGCCACAGGCGCTGCCCTGCCAGGCCAGAGAAGATCGCGACCACCACTGGAACCCACACCAAGAGCGTGCGAACGCCCTGCTGCAGGTTCACCTTGGTCCGCGTGTCGCCGACAACGGCTTCGAAGCTCAAGGCTTCCTTCGTGCGGCCCCGCCACGCACACCACGCGGCGAGATAGGTGATCAGCGCGCCGACGGCGGCGAAAATTACAAACAATGCCACTCGCGCCACGATGACGCGGTTAAAGACCCCACGGAAGTCAAGCTCCCCGAACCAAAGAAAATCGGTGTAGAGACCGATCAGGATCGGGATGAAAAACAGCAACACACCGAGCACACCAATCGTGACGGCGAGTCCGGAGTTCTGCTTTTTCGCGTGGGGCTGTGGCTGGCTAAGGCGGGTGGCCAAATCCTGCTCCTTCGAAATAGTCTTAGTACGCGTATTAAGGTTCTACCTTAAAAAGTGTAACGCCTGAACTGACAGAAGGGTTCCCGTGCTCAACCAACAAGCATTAAATAAGGCCATGTCCGAAGCCGTCGAGTTCGTGCACGCGGAAGGCTGGGACCAAGGGCCAACGCTCTTCGCACTCGTGCCCTCCTCCCTGCTTGTGGACGAGCTCGAGCAACTCGAGGTTGACGACGCCTCTTCGCCCCTGACCCTCGTCGTGCAGGACAACCTGCCGGAAAACATCCGCCCCGGCTCCGAGGAGCTGGCGGAGTACGTGGCGCGTATCGCCTGGCCGCACGCGGTGGAGGGTGCCGTGCTGGCGCAGGAGATCATGTTCCGAGACACCAGCAGCGACGACCCTTCGCCGCGCCCGGCGCGCCTCTTCTCCGGTGTGCTGCGCGAGGAGGGCATTGAACAGACGCTGCTGCAGATGCGCCTAACCGAGGAGGAGCTTGAGGAGCGCGGCCTGTTCGCCCAGGATGATATTGAGCTTCGCGGCGGGCCTAACGTGGCGCCGAATGTGATTGCTGCGTTACGCTACGGTTTGGAACAAGACCCTGATGAGCTGTCCTAAGAGGTTAAAGGAGCACAAGGTGGCTACATTTTCGAACGTTTGGCGTCGGCGCGTCGGTACGCCAGCGGTGCTGGCGATGGCGCTGGTGGTAGCCACCGCGTGCGGTGGCAAGGACGAGCCGTCGGAAGATCCGACCACGACGGAGGCGCCGACCACCTCCGCTGAGACCACGGAGTCGCCTTCGCCGTCGGAGTCTGAGTCTGAGTCCGCGGAGGCTACGACGGAGGGGACGTCGACAAGCACCACGAGCAGCGCAAAGAAGGACGATAACGGCGTTGCCGAGGTCGCCAAGCAGTTCTCGACGCTCGCTCCGCCCGAGTTCTTCGAGAAGCTGGACAGCTGCACCCCGACCGGCCTGCCAGACGCATTCGACTGCAGCAGCTCCGAGATGGGCCAGTTCCAGTTCATGGAGTCTGAATCCGTCGCCACCACGAGTACGCAGGTGCTCACCGAGCTGCGCTCGAGCGAGGTCGTGGAGGACACCGGCCGTTTCGTGGTCGGCTGGTCCACGGTTGGGTCCTCCGCCGTGGTGACCGTCATTGATAATGACAAGGGCCAGATTATGAAGCAGCTGCTCACCATGGACCGCGAAGGCCCGCGCGAACACATCTACAAGCTCGGGCTGGCGAAGCGCCCGGAGGGCGCCACCACCCCTGCGGAGGCAACCACCTCCACCGAGTCTGAGTCCTAGCTGCAGCTGCGCACCGGCTGGCCGTGGGCGAACGCGTCCATGGCCTTCACGGCGTCATCAAGCGTTTTGACTGCCGCGACCTGCATCTCCCCGCTGTCCGTGCGCATGACTTCCGCGCAGTTGCCCTCGGGCGCGAGGAAAAGCTCCGCGCCTGCGTCGCGGGCACCTGCGATCTTATGGGAGATGCCACCGATCGGGCCGACCTCCCCCGACTCATCAATCGTGCCGGTGCCGGCCACGAACTTCCCGCCGTTGAGCAGGCCCGGCGACAGCTTATCGATCACCGCCAGCGAGAACATCATCCCGGCACTCGGCCCGCCCACATCGTTAAGGTTGTAGGTCACCTGCACGCCGTCGGCCGGAGCGGACGTCATCAAGATCCCCAACATGGGCACCTTCTTATCCTCCGGATTCGCGCCGAGGGTGATCTCCTCCGTGTGCGGCGTGCCGTCACGCAGCACGTCGACGCTGAGCCGGTCGCCGGGGGCGTGCTCGCGCACGATCTGCTGCACCTCCCGCGGCTGTGAGACGTCCTTCCCCCCGACCTTCGTGATGATGTCTGCTGCCTGCAGCGCACCGCCTGCGGCGCTGCCCTCCATCACCTCGTGAACCACCACTGTCGTCGGGCGGCCGAGGTAGTTCATCGCGGCGATCGTCGCCGCCGACTCCGAAGCAACGAATGCCTCCTGGTTGCGCTGCTTCATCTCCTCCCGGTTCGTATTCGGAGGCATGATCCGCTCCAGCGGCACAATCGTGTCATCCGTGGTGATCCAGCGGGTCAGCGCCTGCACCAGCGTCATATTGGTACGCACGGACACCGTGGTCATGTTGAGGTTGCCCTCCGTTTCGTCGGAGTCCGCGCCCTCGATCTCAACGACGGGCACGCCCTCAACATCGCCGAGCGTGTTAAACGTCGGCCCCGGCCCCTGCGCCGCGTACGGCACGGCCAGGGAGATATCGGTGCCAGGAATATGGTCGAGGCTCAGCGCCGCGGCCAGCACCGCTAGCGGAATGGCACCCCACACAATCGTGGCGAGGCGGCGGCTGCGCGGCTGTGCCTGTGCTTGTTCTTGCTCGGCGTTCATCACGCCCACAAATCTTAGATGTTCGCCCACAGCGTTGCGATTTTCCAGCTTGCAGCCGACACAACCTGCGCACACGACTGTAGGGTGGTGCCTATGAGTAATGGATTCGGATTTACCTTCCCCAACAACGACAACGACGGTGACAACGGTGACGACGAGCGTCGCAACCAGCAGAACAACCCGTTCGCCGCGTTCGGGTTCGGGGGCAACGTTGGCGGTGGCCAAGGTGGCTTGGGCGATATTTTGAACCAGTTCGGGCAGATGCTCTCCGGCATGGGCTCGACGATGAACGCCCGCACAGAGGGCGAGTCCGTGAACTTCGAAATGGCGCTGCGCATGGCACGCCAGCACGTCGGCGACAAGGCTGCGGTCTCCGCGGGGGATCGCACCGCGGTTGAGGAGTCTGTACGCCTCGCCGACCTTTGGCTTGACGACGCCACTACGCTTCCTTCCGCGAACGCCCAGCCGCGCACGTGGAATGCGGACGACTGGCTGGTTGAGACCATGCCGATGTGGAAGCGCCTGGTCAACCCCGTTGCGGAGCAGATGAACCGCGCACAGCGAGACACCATGCCTGCCGAGGCCCGCGAGATGATGGGCCCGATGGTCGGCATGATGGAGCAGATGAACGCCATGAACTTCGGCGTCAAGCTCGGCCACGCCCTCGGCGACCTTGCCGAGCAAGCCCTGACCGGCTCCGACTTCGGCCTGCCCGTCGCACCAGCAGGGTTCACGGCCATCTTGCCGAAGAACGTCACCGCCGCCGCCAAGGGCCTCGAGATCCCCGGCCAGGAGGTCCTGGTCTACATCGTGGCTCGCGAGGCCGCCCGCCAGCGCCTGTTCAAGCACGTGCCGTGGCTCGTCGAGCGCCTCGTCTCCTCCGTTGAGGAGTACGCGGCAGGCCTGGAGATCGATACCTCGCAGCTCGAGGAGATGGCCCGCGGCCTGAACCTGGAAAGCGGCGACCCGCAGGCCATCCAGGAGGCGCTGCAGCAGTTGGAGGGCGCGGACCTCTCCCCGCGCGTGACCTCCCGCAACGCGTCCGCAACCGCCCGCCTGGAGACGCTGCTCGCGCTCGTCGAGGGCTGGGTCGACGTCGTCACCGACGCTTCCCTGGCAGACCGTATCCCGTCGACGCCGCAGCTCGCCGAGGCGTGGAACCGCCGCCGCGCAACTGGTGGCTCCGCCGAGCGCGCGTTCGCGAACGTCGTCGGCATCGAGCTGGGCGCCCCGAAGGTCCGCGAAGCCGCCGAGCTGTGGCGCCGCGTCGAAACCGCCGTGGGTCAGGTCCGCCGCGACCAGATTTGGGACCACCCGGACTTCCTGCCGGCCCCTGAGCACCTGTCCAACCCGGCGGCGTTCATCGACACCCTGCTGGACGATTCCTCCGACGACAACTTCGACGAAGAGTTCGCCCGCCTGGAAGAGGAGCTGCGCAAGAACGACGAGGACTAGCCTTCCCCGCCGAACCGCTGGTAGGCCTCAAGGTAGCCCTTCGCGCGTTCCGCGAGGGGCGCTTTGTCTGCCCACTCCCAGAATGTTGGGCCGTGCCCCGGGATGAAGGTGTGCGTCAGCTCGTGCACGATCACCGCGTCGAGCACGTAGCCCGGCACGTGCTGCAGCCTGTCACTGATCCGAATCGTGCCCGTTGACGGGGTGCAGCTTCCCCACCGCTTCGTCTGGTTCGACACCCACCGTATCAAGCCCACCTTCGCCCGCCCCTCAAGCACCTGCTCGTTGAGCACCTCCGCGCGCGCCTGAAGGTCGGCGTCGCTGACGTGCTGATGGCGAGTCTTCCTGCGGATCTTCCGCAGCATCTCGGCCACCGCCTCGCGCTCCTCGCGCTCGCTGAACCGGGCTGGGATGCGTACTTCCACGACGCCGTCGATAAGCCAGGCCTGCACTGTGCGCGTGCGCCGCGGCGAGCGAATCACCCGATACTCAAACTCCGACTCCTGCATGCCGAAGATTGTATGCTGTACAACCGACACAGCTACATGGGTATCAGGGGGAAGCATGTGTAACCAGTCAGAGTCTGTCATTCAGCTGGCCATGGGGGTACAAGTACTCAGCAGGGGCCCGCACGCGCTGCAATTCGGGCTCGACGCCACGCGCAGCGGCATCATCGAAGTCGGCGACGCCCGTGCGGTCGCCGCGGTGCTCGACTCACTGTCGGCCCCGCGGCCACTGCCCGAGGTGGTTCGGCGGCTTGCGGTTTCCATGGACGCGGATGCCGCGCGCAGCCTCATCCAGGACCTCATTGCCTACCGCGTCCTCGTCGAAGTCTCCCGCCCGGAGGTACTGCTGATCGGCACCTCAACGCTTGCGAACACGCTGGTAGAAACACTGCGTGCCAGCGGCATCCACGTGCGCTCCCCCGAGCCCACCCAGCCACTGTCCCGCTTTCTTTTCGACGCCCCCTCGCCCCTCCCGCTCATCATCGTCGACCAGGCGCACCGCACCCGGGCGCTTGCCGCGTACACCCGGCACCGCACCGGCCCCGTGCTTCCGGTCCTGCAGATCGACACCCGCGTCCTCATCGGCCCCTACGCCGTCGGTGTGGAAGGCCCATGCCTGATCTGCCGCGAACACTACCTGCTTGAGCGCGACCCACAGTGGGCAGCGATCGCCGCCGCGGCACCCGCCGGCGTGCGCAACCCGGACCCGGTCGTAATCCAGGCAGGCGTGGCCGCCGCAGCAACCATGACCAGGCGGATCTGCCAGCTGCCGGACCCGCCGGGCGTATCCGCCCCGGACCCCCGCACCGGCGACACCCTGCTTGTGGACCCCTTCAACCGCACCCCACTCAAGACGCTTCACCTGCAGCCACACCCCGACTGCCCGCTGTGCTTCTAGGTGGTTTGTCGCGGCTAGCGGAACTCCGCCAACGTTTCCAGAACCTCGGCGCCGTAGCGCTCCACCTTCACCGGACCCACCCCCGACACGGCGAGCAGGCCCTGTTCGTCTACCGGCATGGTCTCCGCGATGGCGAGCAGGGTGGCGTCGGAAAACACCATGTAGGCGGGCTGCTTCGCCGCGCGCGACGTCTTGAGCCGCCAGCGCTTCAGCGCCTGGTAGACGTCCTCGTCGATGTCGGCGTCGCAATCCTGGTGTCGGCCGAGCGCCTTGTCCGCCGGGGCGAAGAGCACGTTGCCGCACACTCGGCAGCGGCGGGTCTGCTTCAGTCGCTGCGGGGTTTCCTCAGCCTCAAGCTCGGGCACCAGCCCGTCCAAAAAGCGCGAGCGCGACCGCGACTTCCTGCCGCCCTCCTGTCTGGCCAGCGCCCACGACAGCTGCAGGTGTTCCCGGGCGCGCGTCACGCCGACGTAGAAGAGCCTGCGCTCCTCCTCGATGTTCTCGTCGCCCGCCTTGATCGCGTGCGAGATCGGCAGCGTGTTTTCCACCAGGCCAACGAGGAAAACCGCGTCCCACTCCAAGCCCTTCGCCGCGTGCAAGCTGGCAAGCGTGACCCCGTCAATCGCCGGGGGCTGCTTCGCCTCCGCGCGCTGACGCAGCGAACGCAGCACATCCTCCAGGCTCGAGGCCTCCTTCGTATGCACGATCTCCTCGATGAGGTCCACAAGCGCGCGCAGCCCCTGCCAACGCTCCCGTGCCTGGGCACCCTCCGGCTCCGTCGGCGTCAACCCGAGCGGCGCGAACGCCGCCTTCGCCACCACCACCGGGTCATCCGGCAAGTCGTGGCGCCTGGTTGCTGCGACGAGCGCCTGCAGCGCCTCGCGGATCTCGCCGCGCTGGAAGAAGCCCTCCCCACCGCGCACCTGGTAGACGATACCCGCGTCCGCGAGCGCGGCTTCAAACGCCGCCGACTGCGCATTAATCCGGTACAGCACCGCGATCTCCTTGGCAGGTACCCCGGAATCAATCAGGCGCTGTACCGCCGCGGCGACCTCGCGGGCCTCCGTCGGCTCGTCGTCGTAGGCGTGGAACGTCGGCTGCGGTCCGGACTCCCGCATACCGATCAGCTCAAGCCTGGTGCCCGCAGCCCTACCCGTCGCGCGCGAGATGACCGCGTTGGCCAACTCGGTGATTTCGGGCGTCGAGCGGTAGTCGCGCTGCAGCTTCACCACAGTGCCGTGCTCGTAGGTGCGCGAGAAGTTCAGCAGGTAGTCCGGGGTCGCGCCGGTAAAGGAGTAAATCGTCTGGTTCGCGTCCCCCACCACCGTCAGGTCATCGCGCTGCCCCAGCCAGCCCTCCAGCACCCGTTGCTGCAGCGGGGTCACGTCCTGGTACTCGTCAACCACGAAGGACTGGTACTGGGAGCGGAACTCCTCCGCCACCGCGGGCGCGTTCTCCAGGGCACCCGCGACGTGCAGGAGCAAGTCGTCGAAGTCGATGAGCATGCCTTCCGGGCTCGTCTTCGCTTCCTCGTACAGCCGGTAGACCTCCGCGACCTTCTTCGGATCCGTCGGCGGAGTTCGGTTGGTATCCGCGATGCGGTCCACGTAGTCCTGCGCGCCGATCACGCTCGCCTTCGCCCACTCGATCTCCCCCAGCAGGTCGCGGACCATCTCCTTATCCGACTCCAGCCCGGCTGCGCGAGCCGCCCGCCCCACCAGCGGGAACTTGTTGTCCAGCAGCCGCCACGGCAGATCCCCCGCAATCTGCGGCCAGAAGTAGCGCAGCTGCCGCATCGCCGCCGAGTGGAACGTGCGCGCCTGCACGCCGCCAATGCCCATCGTGCGCAGACGGTCGCGCATCTCCCCTGCCGCACGCTGCGTAAACGTCACCGCCAGCACACGGTTCGGGCTCACCGTGCCCTGGTCAATCATGTGCGCGATGCGGTACGTAATCGTGCGAGTCTTACCCGTCCCGGCGCCGGCCAGGATGCACACCGGGCCACGAGGAGCGGTCGCTGCAATCCGCTGATCCTCATCCAGCAAGCTCAGATCTACAGCCACTTACGTTCCTCTCCGTTTCTCGTTGAACTCTCCACGAGCCCATTGGTCAATCATCCGCCGCGCAATCGTCCCCGGCACCGCCAGCGTGACAGTGTCCAGCTCGTCGCGGCGTAGCCAGCGCAGCTGCGTCAGTTCCCCGTCCAAGGGGCCCACAGCATCAACATCACTTGTCGACGCCACCATCCCCAACATCAGCGCACCCGACAGCGCCCACGGCTGCGACCCAACATAGCGCACCACCCCGACACGACGCCCCGTTTCCTCCCACACCTCACGCGCGAAGGCGTCCTCGATGGTCTCGCCGACATCGATGTATCCCGCGATCAGCGTGAAGTAGCCCGGGCGGCGCGCATTTTCCCCCAGCAAAATCCGCTCCCCATCCGTCGACTGCACCACCCCGATCACCGACGGGTCAATGCGAGGAAACAACGGTTTCCCGCTCGCACCACGCGCAACGATGCCTGCCTCACCCCAGGTGACTTCGCTGCCGTCGCGAGGGTCGAAGCGCAGCTGGCGCTGGTTGCGCAGCAGACCGAACCCGCGCGCAACAAGATAGTCGCTTGCATGGCTGCGGCAAGTGCCGAAGCGCTCACCCATTGCCTCAAGCTGCGCCTCGCTCACCAGTACCGCCCACACATCGTCGTCGACGTGCACCGTGTTCTCGGCGTGGGGTTGGGCGGAGTGGGCGTCGAAAAGCGTGGGCGTGCCATCGGCTCCAAGCACAAACCTGCCGGCGGCATCGAAGGCAATGAACCGCTTCATAGGCCGCCTACTCCGTCGGGCGCGTGCGCTCAGTCAGCGGGGTCGGCTGCGTCATCTGCACGAACAGCAGCCGGTCGCCGGGCTCAACCGTCTCGGCCTCCGGGGCGTCAATGCGGTAGAGCTCGCCGGAGCGCACCACACCCAGCACAATGTCGGCGAGGTGACGCGGGTTCGCCCCGACCTCGTCGTCCGCGATCGGACGCTCCGCAACCGCGAAGCCCTCGTCCGGGCTGAGCAGGTCCTCCATCATCTCCACCACAGGTGGCGTGACCGTCGCAATGCCCAGCAGGCGGCCCGCCGTTTCAGAGGAGACCACCACCGAGTCCGCGCCCGACTGCATCAGCAAGTGCTGATTCTCACTCTCACGGACGCTGGCAACGATCATGGCGCTCGGCGCCAACTCACGAACAGACAGCGTGACCAACACCGCGGTATCGTCCGAGGACGGCGCCACCACAACTGAGCGCGCACGCGCCACACCCGCGACCTTCAGTACGCTCGAGCGAGTGCCGTTGCCGTGGACGGTGACAAGGCCGCGCTTCTCGGCGTTCGACAGCACCACGGCGTCATCATCAACAACAACGATGTTGCCCGGCGCGGTACCGCCCGCGAGCAGCGCATCCACCGCGGACCTGCCCTTCGTGCCGTAGCCGATAACGATGGTGTGATTGCGCACTGTTCTCCTCCATTGCTGAATCTGTAGCGTCTTGCGGGAATCCTCCGTCAACACCGACAACGTCGTACCGACCAAGAGCATCAGGAATGCCACACGGCACGGCGTGATGACCAAGATATTCATCAGGCGCGCGCTTTGCGTCACCGGCGTGATGTCGCCGTAGCCGGTCGTTGAGAGCGAAACCGCCGAATAGTACAGGGCGTCGATAAAGGTCAGTGGCTCGGTGTACCCCTCTTTGTCGAAGTAGACCACCGTCGCCACGGCCAACACCAACATGGCCGCGTAGCCGAAGCGCCTTGCCATCAACGCCCATGGAGTGGTGCGTTCCGCCGACGGAATCCGAACGACATCCAGCAGGGTGTGCACCGGTATTTCCGACGGATCCGCATCCGCACGGAACCGGTCACTCCATGACAACGCAAACGGCAGTTTCACTCCGCTATCCTTCCTCGCTACTACGGCGTGAAACTGTACCGGAAGTTGCGCCGTTTGCTGCATCTTCCAACAACTTCGTCAGCTGCTGCGCATCCGGAAGCTCCGTCGCGGTGAAGTCCTTTCCGTCGCGGACATAGAAGAACACGGCCTTCACTGGGCGGCCGTCGTTAGCGATTCGCTTCCACGCCTCCGTGTACACGGCAAGCTGCAGCTTCGCTGCCTCCATCGCCGCACCCACCGGGCGGTTGCCGGTCTTCCAGTCCACCACGACCCAGCCGTCGCCGTCCGCAAAGACCGCGTCCATGCGGCCGCGCACCACCGCCTTGCCGAGCGCCAGCTCAAACGGGCACTCCACGTGCGTCGGCGTCTTCGACGCCCAGTGGCTGCTCTCGAAGTTGGCTTTCAGTCGCTTGAGCGTCGAGGGATCTACCTCAAACTCGCCCATGCCCGGCAGCTCGTCCTCAGTGAGCAGCGGGTGCGCACCGTAGAAATCCTCGATCCACTCGTGGAATGCGGTGCCGCGCTTCGCGTACTGGTTCGGCTTGAACGGCACCGGGCGACGTGCCCGGCGCGCGAACTGTTCCACGTCCGCCTGCATGGCCACCACATCCGAGGCGGTCAGCTCACCAGGCAGCATGACGGGCACGTCCGGCGACTGCGCCGCCTTGTGCTCCTCAATGAGCGCGGTGGCGTCGCGCTCCCACAGCTCGTAGAGTTCGCCGGCCGCGGGCGCGATTTCAGTCTCGAGCGCGCCCCTGACCAGCTCACTCGGGCGAGTGGCCTGACTACTGGCAGCGTGCGCCGCTTCGTAGGACTGCACAGGCCACGTGCCGACGGCCACCTCCGGCTGCTGTACCGTTTTCTCCGCATCCTCGTCCTCGACCTGCTCCGGCAGCTCGAGGCCCTCGAACGCCGCGAAGTGCTCGTACGGCCCGTTCGTATTCTTTTTGCCGCCCAGAGAGATGTTCGACCCGGTAAGCAACAGCCTGTTTTCCGTACGTGTGATAGCCACGTAGAACAGGCGCGCCTGCTCCTCAGCGAGATCCTCGCCGATGTGCTTGCGCCACGCATTGGCAGCGTTCTTAAACTGCGTGCGGTGCTCTACCTCTGCGAACTCCTCGTAGATGTCCGGGTCACCGAACGTCTCAGGCTGCAGGAATGGGATCTGGGCGAGGAAGGTCTCAATCTTTGAGCTGTAGGTGTCCTTATCCGCGTGCAACACAGCGACGGTATCCCACTCCAGGCCCTTCGCCTTGTGCACCGTCAAGATCTGCACGCGGTCCCCGCGCACGGTGACGTTGCCCGGCGCAAGCCCGTCCTCCTGCTGCTTCGCCAACTCGAAGTAGTCCAGCAGCGCTTCCACGCTCGTGCCCGGGTACTCCTCGACGTAGTGCAGCAGCTGGTCCAAGTGCACCGTGCCTGCCGACGAGCGCCGCGCCAGCACCTCAACGCGAATACCGAAGACCTCGATGATGTCCGCGAACAAGTCACTGAGCCGCTTGCCCAGCGAATTGCGCCGCAGCTGTCGCAGCCGCGACGCCAGCAGCTGCAGGCGCTTGTAGCCTTCCTCGCTGTAGCGCTCTGGCTCGCCCAGGTCCGCCACCGCGTCCGCCAGGCCCGCGGGCTTCGCCGACTGCATCTTCAGCGCCTCCGCCTCGAGTGCAAGCTGCGTCAGCTCCTCGATGAGGCGCTCCTCCGGGTCCGCGGGCACTGGCCTGGCTGCTTCCTCCTCCGCGGCTGGGCCGTCCGCGCGGGCTTGCAGGTTCTTGGCACGCGCGGCGAGCGCCTCCATATCCGCCAGCCCGAGCCCGACCGACGGCCCACCCAGCACGCGCAGTGCCGCCTCAGAATCCTCAGGGCGGACCAACATCGTGGCCACAGCCAACGTGTCCTGCACCTCCGGGGTATCCAGCAGGCCGCCGAGCCCCACGATCTCATACGGCACACCACGGGCCTCAAGCGCCTGGGCGATCGGCTGCGCATGCCTGTTCTTCCTGGTCAGCACCGCGGCCGAGAGCTTACCGCCCTGCTCAAACTGCTGCTGCAGCGCGTCGGCAACGAACTCAAATTCTTCCTCCTCCCGCTGGAAGAACTGCATCTCCACGTCGCCTGCCGCAGCGTCCTTGCGTGGCTCCAGAGGCGCGACGGCTCGATCTTCCCCGCTGCCAAGGATCGCGGTGGAGACCTGGTTCGCCATCTCAAGCACCTTGCTCGGGTTACGCCAGGAGATGGTGAGCTGCTTCTTCTGCGCCGGTACACCGCCCGCGGCAGGGAAATCCTCCACGAATGCCGCGAGGTTTTCCGACGTCGCCCCGCGCCAGCCGTAGATTGCCTGCATCGGGTCGCCCACCGCAGTCACCGTCAACGTGGGGTCCTGCCCCTCGCCGAACAGGCTGCGCAGCAACACTCGCTGCGAATGCGAGGTGTCCTGGTACTCGTCGAGCATGACCACGCGGTACTTCTGCCGCTGCGCAGCACCGACGGACGCGTGCTGCTCCGCGAGCGTGGCCGCAATGTTCATTTGCTCGTTGAACGTGACCACACCACGCTCACGCAGCGCCGCGTTAAGCTCTTCAACCAGCGGCAACATCAACTGGCGCTGGCGCTGCTTGTTGCGCCACCCCGTCATGGTCTTGCAGAACTCGGTTTTACTCCGCGGCGACTTCGGTAGCGATTCCGTCTCTTTCAGGAAGATCTCCGCGGCCTCGTAAATATCGTTTGGGTCTGCCAGGGCGTTGCCCATCGCCGTGGTGAGCTTCAGTAGGTCCTCCACCACTGTGCTCATCGCGGGGGCAGGGGCACCTTCCGCGATGAGTGGTTTGTTGTAATTGCTCACGACTTCGACGGCGATCGCGTGCAGCTCAGCCTGCGTAATCAGGCGCGCGTCCGGCTCCACCGGGACGAGCAGCCCGTAGTCGCGAACGAGCTCGCCCGCGTACGAGTCATACGTAGCAACAGTCGGCGCGATAACCTCCAAGCTTTCCGCCAGCGCGCCCGAAGGATCAAGCTCCCGTACGAGCTCCCGGTGACGAGCCAACGCCTGCAGCCGGTTCCGGATCCGCTGCCCCAGCTCGCGGGCCGCCTTGCGGGTAAACGTCAAGCCGAGGACTTCCTCCGGCCGCACATACCCGTTGGCGACGAGCCACACCACGCGGTCCGCCATCGTCTTCGTCTTGCCCGCACCAGCACCGGCCACGACCAGCATCGGCCCCGGCTCGGCACCAATCACGTCGGCCTGCTGGCTACTAGGGGGAAATGCGTCCCCGAGCGCCTGGAAGAGTTCCTGGGGTGTGAAATCAGCCATTGTAAATCATCGTCCCTTCGATCTGGACCGGGCACAGCGCGCGCACAGCGCAGTAATCGCAGTGCTTGCCCGCCTGCGCTTCGAGTTGCGGCCCTGTTGTCTTGCCGGGCAGCGGTGCAATGAGTTCGGTGAAGTACTCGAGTTCTTCCTCTTCTTTGCGCGGTTGCTCGCGCGTGGTTGCGGCGTTCGTTCCGTGCTTCGAGTACACGAGCGCCGCCCCACCAACGTCCAGGCCTTCTTGCCCATCGGTGGACCTCACAACGCGAAGATCGTCGCCCTCACCGATGAGCTGCCCGTGGCTCAGCGCAAGCTGGTACGCCATAAGCTGCTCGCACTCCTTCGCGCTATCTACGGAGAGCATCGTCGAGCCAGTCTTCAGGTCAACGATGTGCACGCTGCCGCTTTCTTCCTTATCCAGCCGGTCGGCTCGCCCGCGGATATGGACGTCTTCTGCGACCTGGACGGAGATCGGCACCTCCATGCCCACAACCTCGAACTTCTTCGCGCGATTTTCCCACCACTTGTTGGTTCGCTCCAGCATCGCCTCGAAGTCGCGGACTTGGGCCTCGGCCTGCCACGCGGGGGCGTCAACAATCGCGCGGTACGTGGCCAGCGTGTGCATCCGCGCCTGCTCTTCCGGCACGCCTCGGCCGAGCGCCTCGAAGTAGGCGTGCACGATCGATCCGATCACCATCGGCATCGAGCTATCAAAACCGAGAGTGCGCTCGAGCACCGAGCTCATCGGGCACTTCAACAGCGCCTCAATCCTCGACGGCGACAGCGAACGTTGCCCTTCAACGGGCTCATTCGTCGAAGGCTCCGTGGTAGTCCACCACTGCTCCGGGTCCGCAAGCGGCACCCCGGCCTCCACCAGCCGCGCAATCTGGCGCGCGGCCTGGCGCCGGTCTGCCTCCGTACTGTGTTCCTCGTCCGCGAGTGTGCGGCGTAACTCCCCCAGGAAATCATCGCGGGACAGTACGCGCACAACCGTAGCCTCCGCACCGTCATCCCCAGCCACGGCGTCCTCCGCGGACAGCGTCACCAGCTGCGGGGATATGCCGGTTTCCTCGCAGAGCTCCTCAATGAACCGGGACGGCTCGATGACCTCCTCGCCGTCAGTCTGGTCGACTGCCGTGACCAGGACGCGCTCCGTCGCGCGGGTCAACGCCACGTGGAACAGGCGACGCTCCTCCTCGAGGCGCTCACGCAAGTGCGACACCGGGGTGGCGGGATCCACGTCGTGGTCAACCAGGTCCACCAGATCCTGCTGGCCGAAAATCGAGCCGGTCTCGCCAAGGCTCGGCCACTCGAGGTCCTGCACACCAGCAACGACAACACGGCTAAACTGCCTGCCCACCGCGCCGTGCGCGGTCAACAGCGCCACTGCGTCCGGCGTGGCCGCTCGGCGATCGCGCACACCGGTGGGCAGTTCCTGCTCCAACATGCTGTTCACGAACAGCTCGAGCCCACCCTGCGTTTTACGCTCGGTGAAGTCACCGGCGGCGTCGAATAACGCCATGACCGCATCCAGATCCCGGTCAGCCTGCGAGCCCGTCGTGCCGCCCCGAAGCGCAACCGCAGTGAGGTGATCTGCCAAACCCGTGGCGTTCCACAGCGCCCACAACACCTCCTCGACGCTGCCGTCAGCGTCGTAGACCTCCCTGGCGGCATCCAACACCTGGCGGATGCGGTGCAGCATCTGCAGCTCACGGTCAGTGAGTACCTCGCCGAAATCCGGCAGCTCTGCCTTGGAAACAACAAGGTCACGCAGCGTTTCCTCCGCACGCGCCTCTGGTTTCCAACGCCGCAGGCCGCGCAACAGGCGGCGCAGCGTCACCGGGTCCGTACCACCGATGGGCCCAAGCAGCAGGTCACGCCACTGCTCAACCGTCAGCGGTGTGTACAGCGACTGCAACCCAAGCAGCAGCGAGGCAACAATGCGTTGCTCGCTGAGCACCACATCCGTCGGATTCAGGGCTACCGGCACGCCCGCGTGCAACAGCGCGCGGCGGAATGGCTCAATCATCCCTGACGAACGCACAATGACCGCCATATCCCGAAACGCGACCTCCTCCTCGAGGTGCGCGCGACGAAGTGCGTCCGCCACCGCCGCGAGCTGCGCCGTCGGCGTCTGCGCTAGCGCCACCGAGACCTCCGGCGCACGCCGCGTCTGCCCCAAGTCAATCACCGTGTGCTCAAGGCCCCCCAGCGTGGCAAAGAACTCCGGGCTTGCCCCGCGGAACTGGTAGACGGACTGATCCAAGTCACCACCCACAACCCCGAGTGTGGCCCCCTGCAGCAGGCGCTGCACGAACTTTGCCGCCGCGGGCGAGAGATGCTGGGCGTCGTCCACAATCACGGTGTGCCACGTCCGTCCCAACGGCACGTCGAGCGCCCTGGCAATCAGCTCGGATGCCGAGTAACGCACCGTCCCGGTCAGCGCCATGACCTGCTGGTATTCCTCCAAAAAGTCGCCGGCCGCGCTCCAAATCCCCTGCCCGTAGCGGGCTCCGAGCACCTTGAGCTGCTCAGCGTCCAGCCCGCGCTCGATCGCGCGCAGCAAAAAGTCACGCAGCTGGCGCGCAAAGCCCACCATCGGCAATGCCGGGCGCAGCTCCGCAGGCCAGCTCCCCCGGCCATCCTCAACATGCCCCTGCAGCAATTGGCGGATGACCGCGTCCTGCTCCGCGCCAGAAATCAGGCGCAGCTGTTCCTGCTGCTCCCGCAGCACGGCAAACGCCAGGGAGTGCACAGAGCGCACCATCGGGCCGTCGGCAACAAAGTCAGTATCAGCGAGCCGCTCCGAAATCTCCGCCCTGATCCGCGCGGCGGACTCCTTCGAATCCGTCAAGAACAAGACGCCCTCCGCGTCCGACTGCCGCTTCGCCGACGCCACAAACGTATCGATGAGAAAGCTGGTCACCCCCGAACCCGCCTGGCCGGTTACCTTCCATAACCCCTCGGTGGGAAGTGGCTGCGACCACGCTCTATCGTGCGCTTGGTGTTCGCGCGGGACTAAAAACGCGCGGGGTGTGGTGGACTGCTGGTCATTCATGCCCACCATTGTGGCATGTTAGCGGGACATAAGGAGCTCGGAAACCTCCGAAAACTTCGAACGCGCGTTCGCATTCTGGAACGTTCCGTCGTGCTGCGCCATCCGCATCCGGAAATCCAACGCGCGCCCCGCCAGGAACACAAGGTCCGGAATGTGGGACCAGCGCTCGACGATTCGCGGATCGACAGCCCCGGCGAGCAGGGCGTCGACAATTACGACGGCAGCCGAATACCCCCTCGGGCGAAGCCGCGCCGAAGGTACAAGATCCGTCAGCACGGGCGCGGCGTAGCCCGAAAACAGCGTGTGGGAGAGCACATCCACGTGCGCCACACACAGCCCCTCAGCACTGGCATCCTCGTGCCCCTTCCACGCGCCGCGATCCGCCTCTGCGATCACGTCAGAGCTATCGCGTTCGGGCAGCTCCTGCGCCACCTCGGCCTGCTGCAGCGCGCGCTCCAGCGCAAGCGCCGCCGCCACGGCCTCATCCACGCGGGCCGCCGGCGCACCCGGCGAGAACTCGTTGGCCACGAAGCCAGCCACCACGAAGCGCCCGTCCGTCGCACGCACCGGACGCGCAACGTGCACCCCCTCAAGGTGGTCAGCGATGCGCTCACGCACCTTGCCCGACCACGCCGCCGTCGGCGCAGCCTGCGAAATCACAATGCGCCCAAATTTCTTCGCCTCACCCCAGGCAGCATCAGGTGTCGACGCCGCCTCCCCATCAACCTGAAACGCCGACAACACATGCTCGGGAATAGTCACAGCGCAGCTCGCCTTCCTCTCGTCGCCTGTTTATAACTACAACAACTACAGCACTTACAACACTGCCGGGCGCGGGTACGGCCACGGGTTCGACCTGCAGGTGTCCTGGTTATCCGGGTACACCTCTTCCTTATCAAAGGAGTACAGCTGCGCATTGTTCAAGCTCAGCGTCTGCTGCATCATCACCGGCGCCAGCACGCCATTTTCCGGGCACGGCTCGTGGTGCGCGAAGCCGAGCGCATGGCCAACCTCGTGATTGATCAGGTACTGGCGGTAGCGGCCCAGATCCCCCTCATACGGCGCAGCACCCCGGACCCAGCGGGCCTCGTTCAAAATGACCGTGTCCTCGCCGGTCACGCGAGTGCGGCAGCTGGTCTCCATTTCAAGGTGCACGCCGCACAGCTCTCGCGTTGTCGCCGCGGACGCGAGCCGAATCTTCAGCGATGGCTCATCGGCCGCCGTGACGTGTTCAAACCGGAAGCGCGGGTCGTTGGTCCAGCCACGGGGGTCGCTCAAGGTGGCGTCGACAAGCGCGGCGACAGCCTCATTGCCCCCGTACAGTGCCGTGTCGAGCCCATGCTCCACCTCAACAACGAAGCGAACCGTGAGCTCATCCCCCTTGCCAGCCTGCATCCCAGGGTGGCCAACCTCGTAGAAGGTGCCTTCCCCAGTCTCCGTGAACGGACCTCCCGGCGGCAACTGCAGTACGTCCTGCTGGCCTTCCGGCAGCACACTCACCGTGCGCGAGGCCTCGTCACCGTCAGGCTGCTCGACCGCGCTGTCACCAGCGCTTCCCGCAAACACCTCCCCATCGGGGTTTTGCAGCATGTTCACAATCACGAACACCGTCAGCACAGCCAACACCGGAATCGCGTAGGCGCGCCACCCGTACTCGCGGGCGAAGCGCACAAGCCGACCCTCCGCTTCCGGGTCTACCGCGGTGAACTCACCGTCGTCCTCAAAGTCCCAATCCTCGAAAACGTCGGTGTCGTGATTGTTCTTCATGGTCGTAAATGTAGCGGGTTTTAACGCATGAACCCAACGGAACGAGCCTGCGCAGAGCCAAGCTCAACGTACGCAATCTTCTCGGTGCACACCAAGTACTTCTTACCCTTGTCATCCTCCAACGTCACCGTCGGGGTCTGATCCTCAATCGCCTGCTTCACCGTATTGAGCACATCCTCATGCCCCTCAGCAATCGCGATGGAGAGCTCACGTGCGGTGTCTGCAAGACCGATCTTGATATCCATATGTTCGTTTCCGTCCTTATCGTTGTTCATCTTCACGGATGTCAATCCATTGTAACGGCCTACAGCTAAGATGAGGGCGTGTCCAAATCAGCTGCTAGAGAACAGTCACCCGATTTTCATGAGCTAGGGGTCGCCGCCGAACTCATCGATGCCCTCGAGGAGCTCGATATCCATCGCACATTTTCCATCCAGGAACTTGCGATCCCCCTCGCGCTCGACGGCCGCGACATCATCGGCCAAGCCCGCACGGGAATGGGCAAAACCTACGGCTTCGGCATCCCGTTGCTCGACCGAGTATTTGACGACGCCACCATCGCCGAACTCGACGGCACACCCCGCGCCCTCGTGGTCGTCCCCACCCGCGAGCTCGCCGTGCAGGTCGGCGACGACCTGGAGCGGGCAGCGAAGTACACCCCGGTGCGCGTCGCCACCATCTACGGCGGGCGGCCCTACCAGGAGCAGATCGACGCACTACACAAGGGCGTCGACGTCGTCGTGGGCACGCCCGGCCGCCTCATCGACCTCTACCACCAGGGCGAACTGCAGCTCGACCACGTGGCGATCCTCGTCCTCGACGAAGCCGACGAGATGCTCGACATGGGCTTTTTGCCCGACATCGAAACGCTGTGGTCCGCCCTGCCTGACCAACTGCAAACGATGCTGTTCTCCGCGACCATGCCCGGCCAGATCCTGCAGCTGGCGCGCTCCAAGATGAACACGCCGATCCACATCCGCGCCGAGCAAGGCGAGGAAGCCGCCTCCACCCACGAAAGCACCAAACAGGTCGTGTTCTACGCCCACCACATGGACAAACCCGAGGTGCTCGCGCGCGTCCTGCAGGCCAACGGCCGCGGCAAAACCATCATCTTCACCCGCACGAAGCGCTCCGCCGCGCGCGTCGCCGACGACCTCGGCCAGCGCGGCTTCTCCGTCGGCGCCGTCCACGGCGACCTTGGGCAGGGTGCGCGCGAGGCCTCCCTGAACGCTTTCCGCGAAGGGGACGTCGAAATCCTCGTCGCCACGGATGTTGCAGCACGCGGCATCGACGTCGACGACGTCACCCACGTGATCAACTACCAAGTCCCCGACGACCCAATGACCTACGTCCACCGCATCGGCCGCACCGGGCGCGCAGGCCACTCCGGCACCGCCGTGACCATGGCCGACCTCGACGAAACAGCGAAATGGGAAGCAATCAACGAGGAACTTTCCCTCGACAAGCCCCAGCCCCCAACGTGGTTTTCCACCTCCGAAGAGCTCTTCGAGGCCCTGGACATTCCGGACTCGGCTTTATCCACGGTGGGCAAACCGCGTAAAGTGCTCGGAGCACGCCCGCAACGCTCGGGCGAGAGAACACCCTCCACGAGACGTGGAACGAACCGCTCAGGAAGGAAACGGCGTTGAGTCAGCCCCTACGTCGCACCCGCAACGACTTGATCGCGACCGCAGTCATCACCGCGATCGCGATCATCCTCCTTGCCATCGCGTTTTTCACCGCACCGATCCGCAGCTCTCACCTGGAGCCGGCGGCGGAGGAATATGAGAACGCGGGACGCCTCGCCGTCGTCCCCTCGAAGGTCGAGGAAGCCTTCCGCCTTCCGGACACCTCCCCCGGCGTCCAACCCGTGATCGCTGCAGGCATGATCATCACCTACAACGACGGCACCATCACCGCAACCACGCCGGCCGGCGACACCGCCTGGACCTACAAACGCCCGAACGAGCTATGCCTGCTCGGCCATGCGTGGGACAAGATCGTCGCAGCGTACCGCGACAATGCTGGCTGTGGGGACGTCGTCACGATTAACGCGCTCACCGGCGAGTACGCGGGCACACGCTCCGCCATCGCACCCGAGGTAATTACGCGAGTGCAGTCCAACGACCGCGTCGGCTACGTCAGCTCCCACCGCGTCGAGTTGTGGCGCTCCGACATGGTCAAGACCGTCGAATACGGCTACAACGAGGCCCCGCAGGAGCCGGACATGCAGCCAGAGTCCTGCACCATCAACTCCGCGCTGACCCGCACCGACCTGCTGGCGACCACGGAGTACTGCGACGACGGCCCCAAGCTCAAGTTCCAGAACACCACCCCCGAGGACTCCCGTGAGCCCGAGATGTACGAAAGCGTCGACATCTCCGAGAACGCCTACCTCGTCGCGGTGTCCCAGGACGCGGCCGCGATCTACGACCCAGACAGCCACAAAGTCCGCACCTACGACAAGGACGGCAACGACCTCGCCGCCTCCGAAATCCCGCCACTGGATGGCCCGCAGAAGATCGACCAAATTGTCGACGTCCTCCCCGTCGCCGACTTACCCCACCACATGACGTACCACGAAGGCGACACCCTGCTGCTCATGGAACCCTCCCGCCTGAGCGTTACCGGCGTGTTCCAGGGCGCGCTTGGCACCGGCTTCCCCGCCGGCGAGCGCCTGCTCTACGCCTCCGACACCGGCATCGCCGTCGCCAACTGGGACGACAACAAGGTGGAGAAGATCATCCCCGTCGATCGTGGCGGATACACCGGCCCCGTTTACATCGACTCCGCCGGCACCACGATCGTAGAAAAGCGCGGCGAGGAGATCGTCGTTCTCAACACGAACCTCTCCTAACGCCGCGCACCCCGACCCCGCGCCCGTCGCTAGTTAGCTGTTAGCTCTGTTAGCGGCGGGCCTTTTTCAGTTCATACATCGCCTCTTGGTAGGCCGCTGACGCCGGGTGGAACACCGTAATCAACACGAGCACCGCCGAAAGCGCCGTCGCCGCACTGAGTAGGTGCGCGCCCCCGAGGAACATATAAAACGCCACACCGAGCAGGATCGCCTCGATGAGCACGATCGCGCCCGAGCCCCTTGGCCGTCCCCGCAGCGTCGAGATAGCCACAAACGCGACAAAACCGAAGACGATGGCAAGGAACACCGCCGTGCCCAACGCCACGTAATGGCTTGCTTCCGCGCTCGATTCAATGCTGCTATCGCTAATGCCTTCAATCTGGGCGTAGATCAGCATGATGATGTAGCCGAGCATCGCCAAGCACTGCAGCAACACGACGACCGCTCCGAACCGCAGCATGCCCGGAACGCCAGTGTGGGCCAATGAGTTTTCTTTGCTGTTCACACAACGGAGTCTAATGATCAGGGGCAGATTCCGACACCAATTGCGGTTTGGGCAATTGACGATTTGACCTTAGCGAACACATATGTCAGCTAATTCTTTTCTTATATATGCAGCTCAGGGAGCTAAGAGCGTTCTATCACAGGAAACTCACACCACATATGAGCGGCAACAATGAATACAATCCATATGATTCCAATCACACTTTTGCCCAGAACCCTAGCGGAACGGCGAAATACATGCCATCATTTTCGAGTAGCAAAAATTACGGGCTGGTGTCACAGCCCTTAACCCTAAGTCACCACAGGGTTAACGCCAGGTCTGGAAGTGGAGTCCCGCACGATGCGGAGCACTCGCCCGGGCAATGGAATCAAACTTAGTTTGCAACACGCCCCAAAAGGGTTGTGAATGTGGTGCGCAAAAAATACATAGTCACGAAACATTTTTGATCTTGAAGGAGTACTTATTATGGATTGGCGCCACGAAGCCGTTTGCCGCGACGAAGACCCAGAACTCTTCTTCCCTGTCGGCAACTCCGGCCCTGCACTCGCTCAGATCGCCGAAGCCAAGCTTGTTTGCAACCGCTGCCCAGTCACTTCCCACTGCATGAAGTGGGCACTGGAGACCGGCCAGGACGCCGGCGTCTGGGGCGGCCTCTCCGAGGAAGAGCGTCGCGCCCTGAAGCGCCGCAACAAGGCCCGCGCACGCAACCGCGCACGCCTGTCGGCATAGCCTCCTTAGGCTTTTGCCGGTGCCTCTCGCAGAATTTCCTCGGGGGATTTCACCACACTGCGGCAACAACGATAAACTGAATACTTCGTAACTAGGTTTGCACCTAATTCATCGCATTTTAAAGGAGGCACCATGAGCAAGCGTGGCCGTAAGCGTAAGGACCGTCGCAAGAAGAGCGCGAACCGCGGTAAGCGTCCAAACGCATAAGAACGCGAACACTCCCCATCGGCAAGGACCTTGAGCCCACCCGGTGGGGAGTTTTTCGTGCCCTGGTCCGCTGGCATTGCGGGGTGTTTTGGTTGCCTGTGTGGTGGCTGGGCACCACATTCCTACCGCATGCAGACGCGACCAGCAAGCTCTCGCAACGACGGGCCTCAAAACCCGGAATTAGGTGCGCCACCTGCTGATGCCCCGCGCGCCACTAGAAAATAGTTCCCACGCCCGGGAACCATTTTGTGTCTGGGGCCGGTTCCGGTCGACCAGCACCGGCGTTTCTCCAAGTCGCGACGACTGTCTACGAAGATTGTTCCCGGTTTCACTGATCTTCGGGGAACTATCCCGAACCCCGCACAACAACAAAGAAGGGGCCTGTGCCACCAGGAACACTCCCGGTATCACAAGCCCCACGGCCCACTACCCTTTGTTTAGAAGTGCAGACCACCAGACATCGCAGCAGCAACACCACCACCAATTAACAGCAGCAGCACCACAATCGGAGCAACAATCGCCGCGATATTCGTCTCACCAGCAGGCGCACCACTTACATCACCAGCACTCGGTGCTGGACGCTGCGTGGTCAACTGCGAAGACTCATGCTTACCAGCCTTCGCCGTCGTCGGGGCAGCCTGCGCATCCGGCTTCGGCGCACGCGATGCACCAGCCATCGCCTCACCATCAGCATCCGCATCCATGACCGCGGCAACATCAAACCGGCCAGCAAAGGCCTGCGAGCCATCCTCATTGACCACACGCACATCCAACGGCAACGACGACGTCTTAACCACACCAACACTGATTGGCAGCGCAACCGTCGCCTCGCCTTGACCAGCAACCGTGACAACCTGCTCGGCCTTCCCCGACGGGTAGACAACCTCAACACGCATCCGGGCCGCATCCAACCCAGGATTTTGAACCTTCAAGCTCACCGTATTCTCACCACGGTGAAGCTCAGGGTCACCTACAACAGCAACCTTCGCGCTGCCCTGCGCGGCCTCAGCTTGCTGCATCGCTTCCTGCTGGGCA
>NZ_JAEUWV010000022.1:0-26932 GCF_024102595.1 Corynebacterium lipophilum | reverse complement strand
AAATTATCCAAGCCCCGGCCGAAACGCAGGCTGCAACCGTAAGCCGCTAGAAGTGCCCAAGAACACCATGGATTCCGTGTCCAAAAAGACACCGGACTCCGTGTCCAAAAACCCTATGGACATAGCAGTTTTCGCCTAGGGCACGAAAGGCGGTGCGACGGCTAGACAAGCAGGTACAGCGTCGGCTTTTTCAAGTCTTGGGTGATTTGTCGCGGTTGAATGATCCACGCGTCCGCGGTAAAGCCCTTGTAGGTGGAATGTCGGGTAATTGCTGAGATTCAAGATGACATCGTGACGGTGTTGGTGGTTGATGTTGGGCACCGTGGAGAGATTTACAGGTAGTGGACCGCTCCGCCCCCGCCGCTCCCGTCGACCTCCTCCGGTCGACCAATGCAGGTCACGGCATTTTGAGGCTTTTCGACGCCAATTCCCCGATTTCGCGCTGACCTGCATTGGTCAACGCTAAGAGGTCGACCGGAACGAAAACGAGAACGAAAAGCGAACGAAAACGGCACGACCACCCGGGGCGCTATGGTTATGGCATGGCGAAAGAGAGAATGGGTACGCGTGCCCGGTTGGCGTCGGTGGATCAGTCGATTCAGGCGCGGTTGATGCGTGTGCGTAAGCGCCTGTTGCCGATTCTGCAGATGGGTATCGCGGCGGGTATTGCGTATTGGATCGCGGGGGACATTATTGGCAACGCGAAGCCGTTTTTTGCCCCGATTTCGGTGGTGATCATTATTGGCATGTCGGGTGGGGAGCGTATTACGAAGGCGATCGATTTGTCGATTGGTTGTGCGTTGGGCGTGCTGGTGGGGGATTCGCTGTTTTACAGGTTGGGGGATGGGGGTTGGCAGATTGCGGCGATTGTGTCGGGCAGTTTGTTGATTGCGTCGTTCTTTTCGAAGTCGCAGTTGGTGAATAACCAGGTGGCGATTGGTTCGATTCTGATCGCGACGATTATGCCGCCCGGTGCGGAGGTGACGGGTTTTGATCGCACGATTGACGCGGCGGTGGGCTGCATGGTGGCGATGGCCACGATTGCTCTGATTCCGCAGGGGCCGATGGAGCCCGTGCGTGCGGAGATTTCGAACTTGATGGGGTTGATGAGTTCAGTGCTTGACGACGTCGCCATAGGCCTCACCGACCGCGATCCTCAAGTAATCGATGATGCGCTGGAGGCGATCCGCGGGTCGCAGACGGATATTGACGATATGGCGTCGGCAGTGAACGCGGGCAAGGAGACGACGAAGATTTCGCCGTTTCTGTGGGGCGCGCGCCGCTATATCAACTCGCTGAGTTTGGTGATTCCGCCGGTGGATAACGCGGTGCGTTCGTGCCGAGTGTTGGCGCGTCGCGCGTTGGTGTTGTGTGAGGATGGGGACCGGGTGGTTCCGCAGCAGATTGAGCTGATCGATGTGCTGGCGAAGGCGTGCCTGGACATTTCTGAGGTGTACGAGGTGAAGTCGCGGCGTGCGCAGGCGACGGTGATCCCGCAGATCGTGAACGAGTTGCGCGCGGTAGCGCAGGGCTCGTCGGTGGAGTTGTTGGGTGAGGATGCGGTGCTGTCGGAGTACGCGATTTTGGCACAGACGCGTTCGCTGACGGTGGACTTGCTGCAGGTGTGTGGTATGTCGAGAGAGTCTGCGCTGGCGGCGCTTGCGCCGACCTCGGACACGCCGGCGTACCCACCGGAAACCTTCGACTTGGACTAGGGGTAGTGATTGTCATTTGTCGGTGTAGTCCGTATTCTTGGTGGTAACTGTTACTATTTGCCCAGCTTCCACACAGCGCGTGGGGACGACGGGTTTCCTTGAAAGGACTCTGCTTTGCGTTCGCCGTCTCGTTCGAATTCTTCCACTTATCGACGCCGCCGTGGCACCTCACTTGCCGCCGCGGCGTTATCGTTTGCGTTGGTTGCCCCGCTGGCGCAGCCGGTTGCGGTTGGGCAGGAGTCCGGTCCTGTTGCTGATCAGACTGCGGGCGTGCCGAAGCGTGCTAATGCTACTTCGGATATTGAAGCCTATAAGGATGCGATTTTCTCTCCTGGTAATCCTGAGAACACAGGTACGATTTCTGGTTCTGTTAAAGAAATCGTGAAAGGCGATGGTGGTTTCAGCTACGTCCAGGATTCCGGTAATGCCCTTCAAGGTGTAAAGGTGTTTGCGCAGTGGTATGAGGGGGAAACCTCCGAAAGTGTCTCGCCGGTGTACTACAGCGAGAGTGACGAAAACGGTAACTTCACTATCAACATGGCACCGTATGTCGATGCTGGCGGCGTGAATCGTTCTTTTCAGGCAGAGCCAAATTTTCACCAGACATCAGCTGATGCTTGGGGTAGCCGGGGTAGTTTAATTGAGAAAATCCGGGTGTGGACCGAACTTCCCGAGGATTTGACGGACAAATACCGTCTGGTGCACCAGCCAGCTGCTGCTATCTTCCCGAGTATCGGTGTGAATACGACGCTGACTACCCAGGGCGATAGCGCGTGGGGTGACTTTAAGATTACTGGTATGACCATCCAGTATGCTCGGAAGGATAAACTGCCGCAGCACTTGCCTGAAAACCAGTGGGTCGAAAGTGTCGGCTCGGGTGGTGAGGATGGTACTTACGCTGGTCGTGCGTTTTGGAATTTGGATGTGCCGCCGGGTGCGCTGAGTCTCAACGACGTCAATGATTATGGTGGAAAGGATATTCCAGCTGCTGGTTTGAAAGTTGTCGGTTCGTACCTGACCGACGGGGCAGTGACCAAGATTGAGCAGTATGCGAAGGAGAACTTTGCCGGCAAGACGCCGCGCGGCAGTGAGTGGACTCCTGCTGATGAGGCCGCTCTACAGCGCTGGATTAATGAGCAGGTAGCTGCGGATCCTGAAGGTTGGATCGCTGAGACGCTGACTACTACCACTGGTGCAGATGGCACGTTTGAGCTGCGTTGGAGAGGTCTCTACGGAAATAGTCACACTGGAAATGGTGGTGGTCTTAACCCGCCTGCAGACAAGCTGCACAAGCTAGCTGGGTCACACGATGAAGGGACCTGGCAGGACGGCGACCTCGGGTCCAAGCATGTGAATATGCAATGGAGCTATGTCAGCATTTACGACAAGGATGGCAACCCGCTTCCGGATAATATTGGTGTGTTGTATCCGTGGTTGCTTGGTCAATGGGGAGGTCCGAGCATCGGCTTTGAATTGAGGTCTGGTGGTTACGCAACATCCTTTGATGGCTACGCATCTTTCATCGATGACACTGCTGATAGCTACACTGGCTGGAATATTGCGCTTGTGCCGCAGGCGTTGAAAATTGATGTGGTGCAGAAAAATACTACTGATAACTTCGCGATGATCGGGGACACAATCCAGACGGATACGTCTGGTCTGCCGATTACTGAGGATCTGAACTACTGCATTGAGTGGTTTGATAGTTGGGGCGAATCTGTTAAGAAGTGTGATCCTGTCAACGCTGATGCTGCTACGAAGATTCCGAGCTGTGAGCTGAAAGTTCCGGTAGATGCGTATGCGGGTAGTACGTTTACTGCCCGTTTGAAGGTGACTAACGGTGAACCGTCGGCGGATGATCTTGTGTTGGCGATGGATGCCTTTGCAGTGACCGGTGCCTTCCTTGACTACAAGGAGGTAGCGGCGAAGGAGGGTGTTGCGGCTTTCTCGGATCCGGTATTTGACAATCCGGCGACTGCTGATGCTGTTGAGGACAAGCCTGTGAATGCGGAGTTTGAGCTTGGTGCGTCGCCTGCGGGCGTGAGCGCTGATCAGGTTGCGGTTGATCCGAAGTCGGGTGTTGTGACGTTTACTCCGACTGCTGCGCAGGCGGGTAAGGCGTTTGTGTTCCCGGTTGTGATGCGTGATGCAGATCTGCAGGTCCCGAAGCTTGATGAAAACGGTGATCCTGTCCTTGATGGGGAAGGTAATCCTACTACGCAGGCTCATGTTGTTGCTCGCGCTGACGCAACCTTCAACGTTGCGGAGCTGACCGCTACGACGGTTGAGCCGAAGTATGAGGGTAAGTTAGTCGTTCCTGGTGAGGAGACGAAATCCTCGCCGACCTTTACTGATAAGGATGGCAAGGACGTAACCGCTCCTGAGGGGTCGAAGTTCAAGATCACTGACGGTTTCACTGTTCCTGAGGGCTACGAAGTCACGATTGATGAGAACACCGGAGAGATCACGGTGACCATCCCGGATGAGTTTAAGCTGAACAAGGACACCGTTGAGGTGTTCGATGTTCCTGTCACGGTGACCTACCCGGATGGCAGCACCGATAAGATGGATGCGGACTTTAAGCTGGATACCGATGGTGACGGGAAGCCTGACACTGAGGACGGCGATGACGATGGTGACGGTATCCCGGATGGGGAAGATTCCAACCCGAAGGTTCCGAACGCGAGCGATCACTTCGAGCCTGCGTATGAGGATGGTTTTGGTAAGCCGGGTGAGGATGTCACGGCTGATGGTCCGACGTTCAAGGACAAGGACGGCAACCCGACTACTGTTCCGGATAGCACGACGTTCACCCCGGGTGAGGCCACGCCGGACGGTGTGACCATCGATAAGAACACTGGTGAGATCACGGTGACCATCCCGGAGGATGCGACACCTGGTGACAAGATCACTGTTCCGCTTGTTGTGACCTACCCGGATGGCTCCAAGGACAACGTTGACGTGACGGTTGAGGTTCAACCGAAGGATCCTTCGGTGATCCCTGGTGAGAACACCACCGTCTCGGCTGATAACAGGCCGCATGAGGTCGGCAAAGTTGAGAACCCGAAGGGTGACGAGACCGGCAAGCTGGTCGACAAGGACGGCAATGAGATCCCGGGATCCAAGGTCGAGATCGACAAGGACGGCAACGTTAAGGTGACGGTGCCGGAGGGTACTGATCCGCAGGATGCCAAGGTCGTTATCACCAACGGTGGCGACGAAACCGTCGGCGAGATCAACGTGACGATTGTGGATCCGCGTGAGGATGCTGCGAAGTACTCCCCGAACTACGGGGATCGCAAGAACGTTGAGGCTGGCAAGGTCGAGGGAGTCGATCCGTTCGAGGGCCAGACCGACGTCCCAGTCAAGGAAGCTGTGGGTACGCCTTCTGAGGGTGCCGACGACTGGTCCTTCGAGACTGGCAAGGATAGTGGCGTCGTAACGGCGGAGGCTCCGAGCTACGAGAAGGTCGGCGAGCGCATCAAGGCCGAGCTGCCGAACGTCAACAGCAGCTGGGCGAAGTTCAAGGAGATCTTCACTCCTTATGTTCGCCCAACGGTGAGTGTGAACTTCGAGTACAACGACGGCTCGAAGAACGCTGCTACCGCAGGCTTCGAACTGGTTGGCAAGGATGGCAAGTCCTTGCTGGATCCGGACGGTGACTTCGATGGTGACGGTGTTGCTAACCATGACGAGATCGAGAAGGGTTCCAACCCTGCCGATGCGACCAGCATCCCGGAGGTGCCGGATACCACTCCGCCGACCGTGAATCCGATTAGGCCTGGTGAAAAGACGATCTCGGGTAAGGATGACCGTCCGAACGAGACGATTCAGGTTACGCTGCCGGACGGTAAGGTCATTGCGACCATGACTGATAAGGACGGCAACTGGAAGGTTGATGTTCCAGCTGGTACCGAGTTGAATCCGGGTGACAAGATCACGGTGGTCGATGAAGCAGGTAACAAGTCAGCGGCTAAGGTCCAGTTGAAGCCAGGTCCATCTGAACCAGCCGCGGACCAGCCTGAGCAAACCGCGTCGAAGTACGTGCCGGTCTACCCCGTGTCGTATGTGCGTGCGGGGGAGAAGGGGACGTCGATACGTCCGAATGTGACGGTGAAGGATGATGGGTTCGACTTCACTCGTCAGCCGATGCCGAAGGGCGCGAAGTTCAGCACTGACTACAAGGGTGCGAGCTTCGATGAGCATGGCGCGCTGACGATTATGGCGCCGAAGGGTGTCGACGAGGTCGTGGTCCCTGTGACCGTGACCTTTGCCGACGGCACTACGGCGACCACGAACGCGAAGTTCGTCGTGAGTGAGAGCGATGCCGCCGAAAGCTACGCCCCGGCGTACGAGCTGGGTGTCAACGCGTCTCCGGGCGAGACCGTGCTGGTGCACCAGACCGGTGAGGAGTCCCTGCCGGAAGGCACCGAGTTTGAGCTGGTCCGCCCCCAGAGCCAGCTGAACGGTTGGGTCGTGCGCGTGAACTCGGAGACCGGCGTGATTGAGGCAACCGCGCCACAGGGCAACGACGCGAAGCGGGCAACGCTCGCCGTGAAGGTGTCCTACTTCGACGGATCCGAGCAGACCATCAAGGCCACTGTTGACCCCGGCTCAACAGACAGCATGGCGGCGAAGCTGCAGCCGACGAAGACCACCATGGAGGTCGGGGTTGGTGAAACAGAGGCAAGCAACGTGTTCTCAAAGGCCCCGAAGGGTACGAAGTTCACTCTGGCTGAGCAGGTCACCGGCGACGGCTGGACCGTCGCCATCGATGAGACGACCGGCACCCTCACGGTAAAGACGGACGAGACTGTGAAGCCGAACGCGAAGCGCACCGTCCCGGTGCAGGTTACGCTGCCGGATGGTTCCCGCAAGGTCGTAGACGTGCAAGTCAAGGCGGTGAAGCCGGACGTCCAGAAGCCAACGCCGACGCCGAAGCCGGCGCCGTCGCGTAGCTCGCAGAGCAGTGTGAATGGCTCCTCGGCGGGCTCGGTGATCGGGATCGTCGTCGGCTTGCTGGCGCTGATTGGTGGCGTCGGTTGGGCGTTGAAGATGAACGAGCCGCAGATCCGCAAGGTCCTGCGTGACATGGGTATCCGCATCTAGGCACTGATCGAGCGAAGAAGGAAAACGTAGACATGAAACAACAAGCAATTGCTATCGCTGCGTCGGCTGCGTTGCTCGGCGGTGTTGTCACTGTTCCGGCAATGCCTGTGGCCCGGGCGGCGGAGGTCGCTGTGGAGCAGGATGCGTCGGCGGGCGCGTTCACTGGTTTCAATATTGATGAGTCCAAGACGACGTTCATGCGGTACGCGCACCCGTTCTCGGCGGGTGGTCGCATGGCAGTCTCTGTGCAGAACAGCGTCGCGCTTGACGGCAGCTGGGTGAACATGGACGCCTCGAACACGACGGTGGCGAAGCAGGGCAACACCGTCACGCTCGTGACCAAGGAAGCAGGTGCAACTATCACCCGTACCTTCCTTTTCGACGGCAACTCCGTCACCGTCAGCGTGGATGTCGATGCCCCAGCCGGCGTACAGACGCAGGTTGACCTGACCTCGGTGTTCCGGGACCGCGAGTACACCGCCGAGTTCCGTGACGGCGCCTACCACCTCACTCCAGCCGCACCTGGCTATGAGGTGACGGTGAAGTATGGGGACGGCGCGTACGCGACGGGTGTGGCGGCCACGTGGGACGGCCTGGCGGGCGCCCTCAACGACCCAGCTCACGGCGGCGTCGACCCGGAGGGCGCATCCAACCAGCGTGGCCGTTGGTTCAACCCGAACGGCGGCAAGCTCTCCGCAAGCATGACGATGGAGATGATCACTCAGGCGGACGCGGCCGACTCCGACGGTGACGGCCTGCCGGACATCTGGGAAGCGGAAGGCGTCATGCTCAGTGACGGCCGCTTCTTGAATCTTCCGGCGTGGGGTGCGGACCCTCACAAGAAGGACATCTTCCTACAGCTGAACTGGATGCCGTCCGAGTGGGAGCACCACGGCTGCGCAACAGGCGACCGTTTCGACCCCACTACTGAGGGGTACTTAACGTACGCGGAGTGCGCGCAGTTCAATAAGAACGTGTACCGCCCGTCGCGCCAGGTGCTGAAGAACCTGGAGAAGACGTTCGCGGACGCGGGCGTAAACCTGCACATTGATGCGGGCCCGCTGTACTCGCCAGATATTGCGCTGAAGGATACGGCCGGTGGCCAGCACGAGAAGCTGGGCTACAAGGAGTTCTCCTTCGTGCAGGAGAAGGGCCTCGACGACGAGGACCAGCTGGGTCGCTGGCAGAAGGAGCTGCTCGGGGACCGCTCTGCGGTGTTCCACGTTGGTGTGATTGGGGACCGTCAGTCGGCGAAGACCATGAGTTCCGGCCTTGGCCGCGAGGGTAGCGCGTTCTTCGTGGCGAAGGGCGCGAACCTGACCACGGATAAGCAGCTCGAGGGCACGATTCTGCACGAGTTCGGCCACGTCCTCGGCCTGGGTCACGACGGCGCTGCGACGCCGGAGTCCCGCGAGTGGTCGAAGCAGCACCCGGGCGGGGACCGCAACTTCCTGCCGGAGTACAAGTCGGTGATGAACTACCTGTACCAGTTCGCTCACCCGGATTATTCCCACTCGCCGGTGGCCAACGAAAGGAATTACGGTACCGAGGAGCAGGCTCGCAAGCAGTACGAGCAGTGCGAGCAGGCACGCGAGTGCTACCCGGGCACCTACTCGATCCCGGCAGACTGGGAGAATCTGAAGTTCCACGGCAAGGACATCGGTAAGGCGGATGGCGTGGTGCGCGAGAAGTTCGAGCCGCACGTCGACGACCACGAGGACAAGGACTCCCACACCCTCGCCGTCTACGCCGCGGCGGACAACAACAAGAAGGCCGGCCTCAAGCTTGACGACGCCACCAAGGGTGGCAACGGCATCTCCCTGCAGAAGCAGAACAACGAGGTCCACGCCATCCTGGACAACCAGGGTATTGACGCCTCCGAGTTCACCATCGAGGCCGCCTGGGGTGCTGGGAACACGTTCACCTCGCAGCCGATCTCGCTGGGTTCGGTCACGGATAAGGCGAACTACACCCGCAACGTGACCATCCCGTTGAAGTCCCTGCGCGGCGTGTCCGGCAAGACCATGCCTCTGGATTTGCGCGTGAAGAACGACGAAGGCAAGGTCGTGTTCGAGGAAACCTTCACGCTGCCGGTGCTGGACTACACCGCCAAGGAAGCAGCGAAGGTGCGCAAGGAGCTGGAGAAAGCCCCGAACCTGAAGGTGGAGCAGCAGCGCATCGCGCAGGACCTGCCGAAGCAGCCGGAGGCCAAGCCAGCCCCGACCACGAAGCCGTCCCCGGCTCCTGCTCCTGACCAGCGGCCGGAGCAGCGCAGCCCGTGGCCGATCATCGTCGGCGTGCTGCTCGCGCTCGGTGGCGCGGCGGCAGCTGTGGTTGGTTGGTTGAACGCGAACGGCGGCGTCCCGCCGTTCCTGCGCTAACCGCGTACCGACTGGATGTCGCGCAGGTGGCGGTAGAACGTCACCCGCTGCAGCGGCCGCGGGTGGGCGACACCGTCCACCACCAGCGTGATGTCCTCCCCGCCGGACTGTAGAGCCCGGCCAGTCAGAACGGTCGCCGGGTCCGTGAGGGCCGGGGCGACCGTTTTGCCTTTCACAAACATCCCACCCAGTGGCATGCCCGCCAACCCCTCGAGTCGCTGCGGGTCCACGCGGCGCCCCTCCGGCACCACCAGCGGCGTGACCAGGCGTGACGCCGCCAGCCCCGGCGCATCCGGCGTCGGCACCAGGCGTGCCCCGAATTGCCCGAAGAACCGCGCCGACGGTTCCTCGCCGGTGCGCATCACCAGCTGCTGCGAATCCACCACGATCTCGCCAACGTACTCGCTGCGCCCATCCCCGTGGGAGAGCGTCGCCGAACCGGCCACCACCACGCCCGTGTCCGTCCGAATACACGGCGACGGCACCACCGGGCCCTCTACGGCCAGGTCCACGGAGCCCGCGCCCCATGCCACCGCCGCCGGCGACGCCGCATTGGTCGGCAGGTAGGCGACCTCCACCCACATCACGTCCGTGCGCATCAGCCGCGTCAGCACCGCACTCAGCGCAGCATCACTGCCGGACACGACCACACGCAGCCGCTCCTCCGGCCGCTGCGGCGCCAACTGCGGGGCACCCAGGTGCTCCACCGACGGCGACTTCTGGATCTCCGCCAGGCTCGGCGTCGGGTCGTGAGGGAGGGCGGAGCTGGCGGCGTCGAGAAGAAAAGAAAGCTCACTTCTCGACGGCACCTCCGGAAGTGTGACCTCCTCCGCACCCGGAACTGTGAGGGAGCTAGCACACGCACAATGAAGAAGACGCATGCCATTCACGCTACAATAAGCCCGGATTAGTGCCTATTAAAGGAGAGAGAATGTCCGCCATCATCATTGTCGGCGCCCAATGGGGCGACGAGGGGAAAGGCAAAGCCACCGATATCCTCGGCGGGAAAGTCGACTACGTAGTCAAACCCAACGGCGGTAACAACGCAGGTCACACAGTAGTTGTGGGCGGCGAAAAGTACGAACTGAAACTGCTGCCGGCAGGCGTGCTCAGCGAGAACGCCACCCCAATCCTGGGCAACGGCGTCGTTATCAACCTCGAAGCGCTCTTCGACGAAATCGACGGCCTCGAAGCCCGCGGCGCCAACGCCTCGCGCCTCCGCATCTCCGGCAACGCGCACCTCGTCGCGCCCTACCACCAGACACTCGACCGCGTCCAAGAACGCTTCCTGGGCAAGCGCGCCATCGGCACCACCGGCCGCGGCATCGGCCCCACCTACGCCGACAAGGTCGCCCGCGTCGGCCTGCGCGTCCAAGACATCCTCGACGAATCAATCCTCCGCCAGAAGATCGAATCGGCGCTGGACGTCAAGAACCAAATGCTGGTCAAGATGTACAACCGCCGCGCTATTGAGGCCGACGCAATGATGGACTACTTCATGTCCTACGCCGAACGCCTCAAGCCCATGATTATCGACGCCGAAAACGTCCTCAACACCGGACTGGCCGAAGGCAAGCACGTCCTCATGGAGGGCGGCCAGGCCACCATGCTCGACGTCGACCACGGCACCTACCCGTTCGTGACCTCCTCCAACCCGACCGCCGGCGGCGCCTGCGTCGGCTCCGGCATCGGCCCGACCAAGATCACGGCGACCCTGGGCATCGTCAAGGCGTACACCACTCGTGTCGGAGCCGGCCCGTTCCCGACCGAACTCTTCGACAAGTGGGGCGAGTACCTCCAGGAAACCGGCGGCGAAGTCGGCGTGAATACCGGCCGCAAGCGCCGCTGCGGCTGGTACGACTCCGTCGTCGCCCGCTACGCCGCCCGCGTCAACGGCTTCACCGACTACTTCCTGACCAAGCTCGACGTCCTCACCGGCATCGGCGAAATCCCGATCTGTGTCGCCTACGACGTCGACGGCGTCCGCCACGACGAAATGCCGCTGACCCAGTCCGACTTCCACCACGCCACCCCCATCTACGAGACGATGCCGGCCTGGGACGAAGACATCACCGGCTGCACCACCTTCGAGGAGCTCCCGCAGAAGGCCCAGGACTACGTCCTCCGCCTGGAGGAGCTCTCCGGCGCGCCGATCAGCTACATCGGCGTCGGCCCTGGCCGCGATCAGACCATCGTCCGCTTCGACGTGATGGACCGCTAGCTTCCTGCTTCCTCCGAAGTTCGGGACCTGGGAGACGCTCCCAGGTCCTCTTTTTTGCTCGGGGCGAGGGGGTGGATATATGCCTCTCAACTTTATTCGGAAAATCGTGAACAAAATTGCGCTTTTTGTGACAGCGCACACAAGCAAATTTGTTCACAATTTCCCGACTCCGCTCGAGAGCGCACCTTCCCCTCTCAAGTTTGCTCGCCACATAAGCAGCTGAATATGCTGACCACTATGAACGCAGCAATGCCTGAAGAGCAGCAGCCAGAGCAGCAGTCGGAGCCGCAACAGCAGCTCGACAACGAGCCCATCACTCAGCTCGACCCCGCACGGGATTTGAGGTGTGACCCTCGCCAAGTGCTGGTGCTGGGCAACAGCGTGGTTGAGGAGGAGCTCGCGTGGTCCTTCAAGCAGCTCGGGTTTGACGTGACGCACCTGTGCACCACTGAAATAGACCCGGAAGACATGCAGCAGCGGTATCCGTCGTTGACGGTGGCGGGCGCCGGCGTGGACTCTGAGGTGCTGAAGGAGCTGGAGGAGCGCGCCGGGTCGATTGTGGCGCCGTCGGTGGAGGCGCAGGAGCTGTGCAGTTCGCGTGAGGGTGTGCGGGCGACGGCGACGGATTCCTTGGGTTTGCCGACGTTGCGTTGTGAGTTCGTTCGTTCTCCGGAGGAGCTGGAGGACGCGGCGTTGCGGTTGGGTTTGCCGGTCGTCGTGAAGCCGGGGCGCTCGTCGGAGGGGCAGGGCCAGACGGTGCTGCGGAGTGAGGAAGACTTGAGCGTTGAGGTGGTCAAGGCGTGGGAGGCGGCTGCGGAGGTGGACCCGGAGGGTCCCGTGGTCGTGGAGCGGTTTATTGAGTTTGATTTTGAGTTGACGATTTTGGCGGCTCGTTCGGTGGATCCGGCGACGGGTGAGTTGGCGACGTGGTTCTGTGAGCCGATCGGTACGCGGCATGAGCGCGGCCGTTTGGTGGAGGCGTGGCAGCCGGCGGTGTTGTCGGAGGCTGCGGCGGGGAATGCGAGGTCGATTGCGGCGCGGATTACGGGGGCGCTCGGCGGGCAGGGTGTGTACGCGGTGGAGATGTTCGTGGCCGGTGATGAGGTGTACTTCTCTGATGCGCGGCCGCGGCCGTCCTTGGATGGATTGCTGACGCGTGCGACGCAGCGCCTGAATCAGTGCTCGCTGCATGCGCGGGCGGTGATTGGTCTGCCTATCGACGCCACGTTGGTCAGCCCGGGCGCAATGGTCCTGGTGGAGGATGTTGTCCCGAGCGTCGATGGCCTTGCGAAGGCGATGTCGGCGGCGGAGACTGGTGTGCGTTTTGTGGATGGTGCTGCGGTGGTGACGTCGACGGGTGAGTCGGCGCAGGAGGCGCGGGACCGGGCGACGCTGGCGGCATCGCGCCTCTGAACCGGGCCCGTGTTGGATTTGGACTAGTTTACTTGTTTAATTGACAGATTACTGCAATCTTTTTTAGAGATGGAGTTGTCTGCGCATGAACACTTCCCGGTTGGGTATGGCGGTGGTTGCTGCGGTGGTGGCGTCGTCAATTGTGGTGCCGCAGGCGTCGGCGCAGATTGATGTGGAGGCCGCGAAGCCGTTTCTGAACGTGGTTGCGCCGGATTATGCGCAGGCGCTGCATTCGACGGAGGCGTTGTTTTCGCCGGGGAATCCGGATGATCCGGCGACGGTGAGTGGTTCGGTGAAGCTGCCGATGGAGGTGGCGCGTTCGGCGCGGACGGTGAGTGCGTCGGCGAAGGTGCTGACGAACCGCAAGGGGGAGCCGCTGGGTCGGCCGGTGATGGTTGATGATGGTTCGGGGAATTTGACGCCGGCGTTGCATCCGGGGACGTGGGCGCCGGTGCGTCGGGAGCCGATTCGTGTGTTCGCGCAGTGGTATGAGGGCGTGTATACGGAGCATTCGTCGCCGACGTTTTATACGGAGGTGGATGAGAACGGGAACTTTTCGCTGAAGCTGCAGCCGTATGTGGATGCGCGTGGGGTGGAGCGTGAGTTTTTGGCGGATGCGACGGTCGGCGTGGTTGGTTCGGGTGATCGCGGGCGTGATCAGTTGCGTGAGAAGCTGCGCGTCTGGGTGGAGCTGCCGGAGAGCGTGCGGGATGATTACCGCCTGATCCATCAGCCGGCGGGTATTGTGCCGCCGACGAATTGGTTGGGCAATGTGACGCCTTCGTATGAGACGAATGGTTGGTGGCGTGGCGGCAAGGTGAATGGCTTCTTCGTGGCGTACCAGGACCGGAGGAACTCGGCGCAGCATCTGAAGGACCGCTCGAAGTGGGTTGAGAATGACGGCTCGGGAACTCCGTTTGGTGTGTACACGGGGCAGATGTTTTGGAATACGGTGGATACGCCGTATAACCGGCGCTACCAGGAGTCGATGACGAACAATGCGGGGGATGCGCCGGCTGCTGGGATGATGGTGGTCGGCTCCTACTTGTCGGATGAGGCAGTGGCGAAGACGCTCGAGTATGGCAAGAAGCAGTTCGGCAAGAAGGTGCGTAGCCGATCGTGGACTCCGGAGGATGAGAAGCAGCTGCAGCTGTGGATTAATGAGCAGGTTGCGAAGGACCAGAGCTGGATCGCGGAAACGGCGATGACCAGGACCGACGAGAACGGCGATTTCAACCTGTACTGGCGCGGTACCTACGGTAATTCGTTTGATGATTCTGGTCTGGTGGGCAGTTGGCATCACCGGGTTGCGGAGTCGTGGGATGAGGGCTCATGGGCCAAGGGCAATATGTATTCCAAGCATATTAACTGGGATTGGTCGTTTGTCTCGATTTTGACCCCGGATGGCAAGGAGCTGCCGAACAACGTCGGCGCGATCCACCCGTGGGCGTTGGGGTACTGGGGTGGCCCGGGGCCCGGCGGTAGTTTTGATTATTGGTCGGGGTCGGACGTGCCGTGGTTAAAGCTTTCGGCAGGCTCGGCATACGCTGGGTCGACGCTGGTGAGCTCGCCGCGCTACGCCTTATCGACGGCCCCCTTGAAGTTCCACGTGGAGAAGCGAAACACGTTTAATAACTGGGCGCCTCCGGGGGAGACGGTTCGCACGTTTGGTTCGGGCGTGCCGCTTTCGAAAGGGTTGAGCTACAAGATCGTCTGGTATGACGATGAAGGCGAACGGGTTCACGAGTGCAAGGCAACGACGCCGGATGACCAGGCGCGCATTGAGTCGTGTGACTTCAAGGTGCCGGATGATGCGAAGAAGGGCGATACGTACATTGCCCGCCTGTTCTACGCGTCGGACGCTGGCAACGTGCAGGCGATGCTGGCGCAGGATTCCTTTGCGGTGACGCACATGTTCCTGGAGTACGGGGATCCGGTGCAGGCGGCCGTCGGTAGACAGGCGCTTGCCACGCCGAGCTTTGATAACCCGGATTCGGATCCGGTGGAGGCGAAGCCGGAGCGCGCGGAGTTCCAGTTGGGTTCGTTGCCGTTCGGGGTTGATGCGTCTCAGGTGAGCGTGGATGACGAGGGCGTGGTCCGTTTCACGCCACGCATGGACCAGGTTGGCGAGCGCATTGAGATCCCGGTGGAGATGCTGGACCCGAGTAACAAGATCCAGCGTTATGATGCGCAGGGTTCGCAGGGCCCGGGCTCGCGTCCGGTGTCGGCCGCGATTGCGACATTCGTGCCGCACGTTGCCCAGTATGCCTTGGAGTACAAGGAGCAGCAGGTGGAGCCGGGGCAGACGGCGAAGTTCCCGGCGCCGACGTTCGATGACCGCGCGACGAAGAAGCATGAGAAGCTCACGTTCGAGGGCACCCAGTTCGAGCTGGAGCGCCCCGTGGAGGGCGTCACTATTGACGCCGACACCGGCGAGCTCACGGTCGATGTTTCGCACCGCCAGCACACTGATGTTGAGGTCCCGGTCGTGGCGCACGTGCCGTACGAGGATCCGATCCGCGGCGTGGCGAAGGTTCGCCTTCGCATGCCGCTGCCGGTACTGAGCACGGTTGAGCAGCAGTCAGTAGCAGCGGGTGCACACCAGGAGCGTCTGGTTCCGACGGTGGAGCACGCCGGCAACGCACAGGCTCGACTGGAGCGCATCGGTGCCGAAGGGAAGTCTGTTGAGGGTGCCTCAGTAGACCTGGACCTGGATTCTGGCGCGATGCTGCTGACCGTTCCGGTGGAGACCAAGCCTGGCGACGACTACGTGATTGTCGTCTCCGCGCTCTCTACCGGCGAAGAGATCGGCCGCATTCCGCTGCGCGTTACCGAGAACGTCGCGGACCTCTACACGCCGAAGTACCAGGGCGCGACGACGAAGGCCAACGGGGATGTCACGCTGGATAACCTGGGCGATGCCCTGCCGAAGGATGCAGAGGTCTCCGTCAGCGGGCCGCTGGACTGGGGCGTTACCGTCGAAGGCGATGCGGTGAAGCTGCACGCGCCGAAGCACGCGACCCCGGGCACCGTGGTCTTCGATATCACGGTGCGCTACAAGGACGGCTCCTCCGACGTGATCCCGGTGCGCGTCCGCGTGGCCGCCTCGGCCACGACGACAGCGCGGAAGACGACACCGTTTGCCGCTGCCCCGACGACGACTACCCCAACGGCTACTGCCCCGGCGACCACGGCGCCGCATGAACCAGCACCGGTGACGACGAAGGGGACGTCGACAAGCGAGGCGACCTCGCAGGCCCCGACCACCCCAGCGACCGCGCCGGGCACTACCCCATTGCCGACCACCTCGGCGGCCCCGATTCCGCCGGCGGACGCCCGCGCGAACTACGCCGACCCGAACAGTGCGCTCGGCCGCGTGCCGGTTGACATGGGCGGACGCGCCATGACGCGCGATCCGTTCGCCGACTCGCTGGCGCTGGTGCGCAGCTACGAGATGCACGCCCCGGCCGGCGCGCACGGCTGGGAGTTCACCCTCGACGAGAACACCGGCCAGATCCACGCGGTTGCACCGTCGCAGGAGTTCCTCGCCGCGCTCTTCGAGGAGGCCTACGGCAGTGCCCGCGACGGCGTGGTGCAGTTGCGCCCGCCTGTGTGGGCCCAGTTCGCGGTGGATTTCCAGCACGTGCTTCGCCCGGCGGTCAACGTTATCGTCGAGCACGAAGACGGCCGTGTTGAGCTGGCCACAGCTGCCTTCGAGCTTCTCGACGCCCACAAGCACCCACTGCTCGACCGCACAGCAGACGCCGATGGTGATGGCGTGTCCAATCTCGATGAGCTGGAGCAACGCACGAACCCGTTTGCCGCGCCAGCCCCGACCCCGACCACGGAGCCGGAGCAGTCAACCGAGACCACTACGTCTGTGCCTACGACGGCGCAGGCACCGGATGCAGGTTCGGAGCGCTGGGAAGTGGAGAAGTGCATCGCCGTTTCCGTCGCAGCCGGCGTGCCGCTGCTGTTGTTGCTGCCGTTGGGTATTGCGGCGCAGGAGATCCCTGGTGTGCAGCAGGCGCTTGCTCCGATGCGCAAGGCGATGGCCGACGCGTTCGGCCCTGGCGGCCAGTCCGGCGTGAAGAACCCGGAGATCGCGCTGGCTGGCGCGGGCCTGCTGGCGTTCGGTGTGGCGCTCAGTGCGCTGATCTATACGCAGTGCGGACCCGAGGTAAACAAGGACGGGTTGAGCAGTAAGAAGTAGGGGTCGATTCCGGTATAGTCAAGCCCATGTCTAAGTGGAGGTTTGAAACTCTAGCGCTTGAGAACTTTCGTAACTACCGGCGGTTCTCGCTCGACTTTCACGAGCGCTTGACTGTTCTTACCGGTGTGAACGGTGCCGGAAAGACTGCGGTGCTGGATGCATTGAAAGTCCTCCTCTCGGTGCCAGTCGGGGTTTTCGGCTACCAAGCAGTTGGAATCAAGCAGGATGACGCACACTTAGCGCCACAGTTGGGAAATAACAACCGCGTGTCTCAGGTGGAACCGTACTACCCGGTGTCCGTCAATGCTGACTTGGTGTGCGGTGGTGAGCGTTTTGAGGTGACGCGCTCCCTCAACGGGCCGAAGCGGAAAACAGTTGGGGCGAATTCTGATTTCCGGAAGTACTGTGAGTCCTTGAAAGAGGAGCTTATCGCGGACGCGAGTATGAAGACGGCTCCGCTCTTTGCAGCGTATGGTGTCGAACGCTTAGTGAAGGAGATTCCGCGCAAGGCGTCTGTGCCCACTTCTCGCTTGTCAGCGTACGACAATGTGCTGGATCCTCGTTCGGACTTGAACCAGCTTTCGTCATACATTGAATATTTGGACGCGCAGCGCCTCGACGCGCTCAGCGCTGACGAGTCTCTTAAGACGAACGCCGATGCACAGCAGCTGCAGTCCATCTTTGACTCGTGTAATAGCATCCTTGAGCCAACAGGGTGGGGAAATGCCCGGTGGGACCGGAAGGCGAAGTCCGTGGTGCTTACGCACAAGCAACATGGGACCCTGCCACTTTCTTTGATGGCTACTGGCACGAAGATTTGTGCTGGTCTAGCGCTTGATATCGCTACTCGTATGGGCCGACTCAACCCACACCTTTCTGGTGAGGATCTGCGGCGCCAGACTCCCGGCATCGTGCTCATCGATGAAGTGGACATGCACCTACACCCATCGTGGCAAAGGAAGATTTTGCCGACGCTGTTGGAAACCTTTCCCGCCGTACAGTTCATCGTGACGACGCACAGCCCGTTGGTCATCGCCAACGCGGAGACAGCATCAGTCCGGGCTCTCGTAGACAATGAGGCGCACACACCCGAGTATGCACAGGGCCTTGACATCGAGACGGTAATCGAACGAGTCCAGGGTGTGGATCCTACACCGGATACGGAGAACCGTCGGATGCTCACCACCTATATGGAGATGGTTCACGCAGGACAAGGCAATAGTGAGCAAGCCCTTGGGATGCGACGGTGGATTGAGGAATCCCTCGGCGGCCTCGACCTTGTACCAGAACTATTGGAAGCAGATGCATATCTATTCTTAGAAAGCGACGGCTAGGGAGAACCGACAGTGTTTATTCAGCGCCGTCAGGACAACCAAGAAGAACAGCAGCTGCGCGCAGAGCTTCAACGTGCGGTTCGTCAAGGGGTAGAGTTCCATGATTACCCAGGCAAGGATAAGCTCCGTGCGTTTCTGCTGAATCGTCAGGGATACAGGTGCGCCTACTGCGAACGAAGGATCAACGACAAGCGACGCACTTCAAAGAAATCTCAAGCAGACACGCGCCGCGCTCCAACGAATAAGATTGAGCACTTTCACCCTCAGAGCAGTGTGTCTGCTAGTGATGAGTGCAGGGCTGCTGCGGGATGCAACGAATTGCACGAATCTTCTCTGGAACTCACCAACTTGCTCGCGGTGTGTGCAGGGCAGGCTGACTTTGCAGGTGCGGTGAGCCGCCATTGTGATACCAGTAAGGCAAACACTGACATTTGCGCCCAATTGAAAAACCCAAACACCGCCGAACAGCGCGATCCATCGGCTCCTGAGTTGGGCAGCCTGGTTGTCGTGGAAAAGGACGGAACGGTGCGCCCAAACCCGGCATATTTTCCCGGCGAAGAGGAAATGAAGGCCGCTCAAGACGTTCTCAACGATGTACTCAACCTCAACACCATTTGGCTGAAGGAGAGTAGGGCAAAGCTGTACGCGCTCTTGACACAAGGCCTTGTTAGTGCGATCGAAGAGCAGTCGCGCAAGCACCACAACGTGAGCCGACGCCAGCTACGCCAGAAGATTGTGAGGGCGCGGCTCAAAACGCTTGAGGAGAAAGCTCCGGAGTTTCCGTCGGTCTACCTCAGCTTCTGCGTTGAAAACTCGCAGTAAACCGCCTTGTATCAACTATTAGAACGCCCCTATTAGGGGGCGTTTCGTGTTTCCCGGAGGTTTTCTGTCACCCCTTCGGCAAATCTTTGTCCGGAAAAACTCAGGGAGGAATTCATTTCGACGATCGTCAGGCGGGTCGTCGAACTGAAGGTCTGGCGTAAATGTCGAGACCGCTATGTTTGCGTTTTCTTCAAGGGTAAAAGAGGTCGAGTCCCATTGTGTTGGCGGAAATGGACGGCGTTTCTCTGGTGGACAAAATTCGAAAGGTAAAAGAAACAGGGGCGTTATCAATCGATTCTTAAAACGTTTTAACCAAATGAAAGGTAACCGCCCGGGAAAGCGGCTTCAGTTTGGGTTGATGCAGGCTGCCGTGGATTTCGGCTGAATAGGCACTGAATGCAGGCGGAATTGCGCAAGGTTTTCGCGAAAAAGGATTCCTGGAACAGTGCATTCCTGTCGATATTGTTTAGTTTCGGGAAAGGTCTGTGCACCTTATTGACGGGCACCGACACAACTTTCTGGACATTCAGATCTTCGGGAAGAAGGAAGAAACATATGCGAAAGAGCATCACGGCACGTCGTGGCACTTCGATTGCTGCCGCGGCGTTGTCCTTTGCACTGGCGGCCCCGCTGGCTCAGCCAGTTGCGTTTGCGCAAGACAACCCGCCGGCAGTTGCTGGTGCTGACGTCAACAAGGAAGCACAGCAAGGTGAAGGCAAGAACAAGCAGGTACCGAACGCCATCTTTACCAAGGGCGGTTGGCGTGATTTTTACGGCTACCACGGCTGGGCATACATCAATAAGGACGGGCGCCACGATGACTTGTCATCGAATAATGAGCCGCTCAAGGGCAATGTCATCTACCTGCAGTACGTGACCAAGAACGGTGAGGTTTCGCCGACGTTTTACACCACCACCGACTCCGAGGGTCGCTTCTCCTTCGACCTGTCCGAGAAGGTAACCAATGAGGTCGACGCGCCGCCGTTCTGGCTGGCCGCCGGTGGTGTTCGCGTCCGCGTTTGGGGCGAGAACCCGGATCCAAGCAAGTACTCGGTGGTTGCTGCGGGTGACTTCAACTCGGGGCGTTACACCTCGATCACGGACCGTGTGCAAGAGTCTTGGAACTTCACTGCAGGCCCTGCTGGTTCCCGTATTACAAACGGTCGTTTCGTCCTTGAAGAGAAGCCGAATCACGTTGGTTGGCTTGCTAAGCCAGAGAAGGATTGGACCCGCGCTCTCGACGGTGAGACTGGTGAGCCGACGGTGGATGGTCAGTTCCCGTACTACGGAGACTTTGGCGCAATTAAGAGCATTGCTCACCCGAATGAGTCCATGGTGTGGTGGGAGACTGGTGAGTCTGCCGGTACCTTGCCAGGTTACTACAAGTACCAGCCGAGCCGTGGTGATCGTGCCGCTGGCGGTATCGAGATCGTTGCGTCGTATCTTAACGACGAAGTCGCGCGCCAGATTGACGACTGGAAGAACGAGAATCCGAGCTACACGGTTGAGCAGGAGCGTGCGAATCAGGAACGCATCATCAAGGCGTACCAGGATGAGCATGGCGAAGGCTCCCACATTGCGGAGACCGTGGTTGCCCCGTCTAAGGACGACGGCACGATTTACTTGCCGTTCAAGGGCACGCTGGGCTACTCGCGCGACAAGGCCAACTTCGGTGTGAACAATGTGGTCAGCGACGAAGACTGGGGCAAGGTCGCCGACGACTATCAGAACCAGTGGGTCAACGTGTTTACCGGTGCTTCGCTGTACGACGTGCGCCACATCAACACTGACTACATGTACATCTACCCGAACATCGAGGGTCGCGACGTGAAGAACTCTGCGTTCGTCGCCAACATGTTCATGAACTACGGCGACCAGGGCACCGTTATTGCTGGCGCGAACATGAACGGTCTGCAGTTCCCGTTGATGACTGCACAGCCGATCTTCGATATTCCGGAGTACAACTCCTACGACAACAAGGGTCGTCCCGGCTCCAAGGTGACCACGAAGACGTCCGGCCTGCTGCCGAACACGGAGTACGCAATCCGTTGGTACGCCACCGCCCCGGACGGCACCCAGACCGAGATCAAGGATGCACTATGCAAGATCAAGAGTGACGACAAGGGCGCGCTCAAGTCTTGTGACTTCCAGGCTCCTGAAGACCTGAAGGAGACCACGGTCTACACCGCTGCGCTGGTCTCTGTTGACCCGGCTTCCGGCGAGCCGTCTGATCGATGGGAGATCGCCGACTCCTTCACGGCTGTTGTGCCTGAGCCGCTGCCGTTGGGTTCGGTGGGAACCGATTTCCCGGATAACGACGTCACACCGCTGTTCAAGGATCTGCCGGGCAACATGAAAGAGGGCACTGAACCAGTGTTCTCCGCGAAGGATCTGCCAGCTGGCCTTGAGATCGACCCGAAGAGTGGCAAGATCACCGGCAAGCCGACCACCCCGGGTACCACTGAGGTCATCGTGACTCGCGAGGTTGAGGTCATGGTCGAGCAGGATGTGCCGGTGCTTGGCGACGATGGCAAACCGGTCTACGAAAACCCGGACGAGGCAGATCCGGAAAAGCGCGTCGAGAAGACCGAAAAGAAACTCGTTCCTCAGAAGCGTAAGGAGCAGGTGGTCACCAAGATCACGGTGACGGACACCAAGCTTGCCGACGGCGTCGTCGGCGAGGACTACAAGCAGGAAGTGAAGCCGGAAGGCTTTGACAAGCTGCCACAGGGCTTCGAGCTGAAGAAGGGCTCTATCAAGGTTGAGGGCCTTCCGGAAGGGCTGGAGTTCAAGGGCGGCACAATCACCGGCAAGCCGAAGAAGACGGTTGACGCTTCTGAGGAAAAGCCGAATGTCACCGTCACCTACACGTTGGTGGATCAGGACGGCAACGAGACCGAGCACACCGACGTTGTGCCGTTGAAGGTCACCGACCAGGCCGGCAAGTACGACCCGAAGGGTAAGGACCAGGAGGTTGCGAAGAACTCCGAGCCGAAGGCTGAGGATTCGATCGCGAACAAGGACGAGCTTCCGGAGGGCACCAAGTACACCTGGAAGGATGCTCCGAAGACCGACACCTCTGGTGACAAGCCAGCTGTCGTTGTTGTGACCTACCCGGATGGCACCACCGATGAGGTACCGGTGACGGTGAAGGTCGCTAAGGATCAGGCTGAGCAGCACGACCCGCAGGGTAAGGACCAGGAGGTTGCGAAGAACTCTGAGCCGAAGGCTGAGGATTCGATCGCGAACAAGGACGAGCTTCCGGAGGGCACCAAGTACGCCTGGAAGGAAGCTCCGAAGACCGACACTTCTGGTGATAAGAAGGCTGTGGTTGTTGTGACCTACCCGGATGGCACCACTGATGAGGTGCCGGTGACGGTGAAGGTCGCTAAGGATCAGGCTGAGCAGCACGACCCGCAGGGTAAGGACCAGGAGGTTGCGAAGAACTCTGAGCCGAAGGCTGAGGATTCGATCGCGAACAAGGACGATCTTCCGGAGGGCACCAAGTACGCCTGGAAGGATGCGCCGAAGACTGACACTTCCGGTGACAAGTCGGCTGTGGTTGTTGTGACCTACCCGGATGGCACCACTGATGAGGTGCCGGTGACGGTGAAGGTCGCTAAGGATCAGGCTGAGCAGCACGACCCGCAAGGCAAGGACCAGACGGTCGAAACCGGCAAGAAGCCAGAACCGAAAGACAACGTCAAGGATGCGGACAAGCTGCCGGAGGGTACGAAGTTTGAGTACAAGGAGGCTCCGGATACTTCGACTGCTGGCGATAAGCCGGTGACCGTCATCGTGACTTACCCGGATGGGTCTACCGATGAGGTGCAGGCCAAGGTCGTTGTCCAAGACAAGGTCACGCAGGCTGACCAGCACGACCCGCAGGGTCAGAATCAGACGGTCGAGACGGGCAAGACCCCAGTGGCGAAGGACAGCGTCAAGGATGCGGACAAGCTGCCGGAGGGTACGAAGTTTGAGTACAAGGAGACCCCGGATACTTCGACTGCTGGCGATAAGCCGGTGACCGTCATCGTGACTTACCCGGATGGGTCTACCGATGAGGTGCAGGCCAAGGTCGTTGTCCAAGACAAGGTCACGCAGGCTGACCAACATGATCCGCAGGGCCAGGACCAGACGATTGAAACCGGCAAGAAGCCGGAACCGAAAGATAACGTCAAGGACGCGGACAGCCTGCCGAAGGGCACGACGTTCAAGTACAAGGAAGATCCGGACACCTCTACCGCTGGCGATAAGCCGGTTACCGTTATTGTGACCTACCCGGATGGTTCCACCGACGAGGTGCAGGCCACCGTGAAGGTGGAGGAGCCGAAGACGGAGGATCCGAAGCCACAGCCGGAGCAGCCGAAGAAGTCGGACGCCGATACCTACGAACCACAGGTCAAGGACAAGACCGTCGCTCCGAACGAGGTACCTGAGGCCAAGGACCACGTCACCAACATCGACGAGCTGCCGGAGGGCACGACCTTCGAGTACGAGCAGGCTCCGGACACCTCCACTGAGGGCGACAAGCCGGTGACCATCGTCGTCACTTACCCGGATGGCACCACCGACAAGGTCAACGCCAACGTCAAGGTGCAGAAGAACGCAACCGACGCCGACAAGAATGACCCACAGGGGCAGGATCAGAAGGTCGAGGCCGGTGGCACCCCGGATGCGAAGGGCAATATTAAGGACGCCGACAGCCTGCCGAAGGGTACGACGTTTAAGTACAAGAAGACCCCGGATACCTCGAAGCCGGGTGTCTACGACGTCACTGTTATTGTGACCTACCCGGACGGTTCCACCGACGAGGTGCAGACAACCATCACCGTCGGCGCTGACGCCGAGCGCTTCGTGCCGAAGTACGACGCGCTCACCGAGGTGCCGGTTGATGGTGAGAAGAACACCAACGACCCGTTCGGTGCCAAGGCACCGGTGAAGAGTGCTGAGGCGAAGAAGTCGCAGGGTGCTGACAAGTGGGCGTTCACCCCGCAGGAGAACGGCGTGCTCAAGACGAAGGCGCCGTCGATGAAGGATGTCTCTGATGAGTTCGCGGCGAAGCTGCCGGAGCTGAAGAGCACCGAAGTTGATAAGCGCTGGGACAAGTTCTTCGAGACGTTCACGCCGTTCGCTCGTCCGTCTGTCGAGGTTGGCTTCACCTATGAGGACGACTCGACGAACAGCGCGACCGCCAACTTCGACCTGATCGGCAAGGATGGCAAGTCGTTGCTGGATCCGAATGGCGACTTCGATGGTGACGGCGTCACGAATGAAGCTGAGATCAAGGCTGGCTCGGACCCGGCAAACGATGGTGAGAAGCCAGACACCACTGCGCCGACGGTGAACCCGATTACGGCGGGTGACACGAAGATCTCCGGTAAGGGTGACCGCCCGAACGAGACGATCATCGTCACGCTGCCGAATGGCAAGGAGCTTAAGGCGACGACCGACGCGAACGGGAACTGGTCCGTTGACCTGCCAAAGAGCGTTGAGCTCAAGCAGGGCGACAAGATCAACGTCAGGGACGGCGCTGACAATAAGGCAAAGACCGTCACGGTTGCTGGCAAGGTCAACGCTGGTGCCTGTGCAGCGTCTGCTGTGGGCTTCGGTCTGCCGCTGATTGCGCTGCTGCCGCTGGGTCTGGCCTCCCAGATCCAGATCCCAGTCCTGAGTGACCTCGCTGGCCACGTCGAAGCACAGCTGCAGGCTGCGAACACGCGCATCCAGCAGCAGGCTGGCATCTTCAACCCGGAGATGGCCCGCCAGGCAGAGCGTATCAACGCGCAGCTGCGCACGGTTGGCGCTGACCTCGGCATGGTTGTTGCGGGAATTGCGCTGATCGCCGCAGGCATCCTGGCCGGTACGGTCATCTACGATAACTGCAAGCCCGGCGGTCCTTCCTCTTCGGTGAAGGACCTCGAGCTGCAGGGTTCGTCCGGTAAGACGACGAAGCTTTCCTCGGAGAAGTAACGCGAAGGCTCCTGCAAAGCCGACCGCAAATGCTGTCCCGAAGACGCCTGCGACCGAGACGCCAAAGAAGTAAAAGGACCACGGTGTAGCCCCTCCCCCATGCAGGGGGCTACATTAATTAAATTTGGCCTAAAACATCGGTAAGAAAATTAAAGTTGTTGCCTATTACTATTGCTGTAATAGACGACAACTTTTTCTTTCAATTATTGAAGCTAATTATTTCGACAAATGTTAACATTCACCTTTTAGTTTAAATGAACTGGTCCTAATGAGATGGCGTCGAATAGTATTCCATATGGGTACTGAATTGTAGTAATAGAAAAACTACAGTTTCCAAGCTGCGCATTTCTGGCAATTGTCATTGTGTCGACTGGAGAGTTAGAAACGTACTGTGGGGACTCTGCAGTCTTTATGGGTTGATACAATTTACAATGAGTGACTAGACCCAGTCCGACCTTCACCTCGACGACCTGCGGTAGTGCGGTTTTAGAGCTTTTGGTCAGTGAAGTTGAAGTCACATTAATTGGACAATATGGAAGGAATGTTTATGCGAGGCCAATATAAGGCACGTCGTGGCACGTCGCTTGCTGCGGCTGCGTTGTCATTTGCATTGGTTGCGCCGCTGGCGCAGCCGGTTGCGTTTGCGCAGGATGTGCCAGTTGTCGCGGCTGGTGCAGAGGCTCCTGCAGCGGCGCAGGGCAAGAACAAACTTGTCCCGGACGCCATCTACACCAAGGGTGGCTGGCGTGATTACTACGGCTACCACGGCTACGCCTACATCAACAAGGACGGCCGTGCGGACGACCTGGCGGACAGTAATGAGCCGTTGAAGGGCAACGTCATCTATCTGCAGTACGTCACGGGCAAGGGTGAAGTGTCCCCGGTGTTCTACACGCTGACGGACTCGGAGGGTCGTTTCTCTTTTGATCTTTCAGAAAATGTCACCAATGAGTATGATGCACCGGCATTTCACCTCGCTGGCGATAGTAACCTCAGGGTCCGCGTATGGGGCGAAAACCCTGACGAGAATAAGTACTCGGTGGTAATGGCTGGTGACATGAACTCTGGTCGCTACACCACGCGTACCAACCGTGTGCAGGAGTCGTGGAACTTCACCGCCGGCCCGTCTGGCTCGCGTATTACCAACGGGCGTTTCGTGCTGGAGGAGAAGCCGAACCATGTCGGTTGGTTGGCAAAGCCTGAGTCCGAGTGGACCCGCGCGCTAGACGGTGAGACCGGTAAGCCGACGGTTGATGGTCAGTTCCCGGACTATGGCAACTATGGCACCATTAAGAGCCTTGCTGCTCCGAACCAGTCGCAGGTGTGGTGGGAAAACGGTGAAGATGCCGGTTCTTTGCCGGGGTACTACAAGTACCAGCCGGGCCAGGGCGACCGTGCAGCCGGTGGTGTAGAGATTATTGCTTCCTACCTCAATGATGAGGTTGCACGTCAGCTGGATGCGTGGAAGGAAGCGAACGAGGGCTACACCGTTGAACAGGAGCGTGCCAACCAGGAACGTATCATCACCGAGTACCAGAAGGAGCACGGTGAGGGCTCGCATATCGCTGAGACGGTAGTTGTGCCGTCGAAGGATAATGGCAAGATCTACCTGCCGTTTAAGGGCACGTATGGTGTCTCGCGCACGCAGGAAAACCAGACTGCACAGTTGCGCAACAAGCTTGAAGAAGGCGATTTCGGCAAGGTTGCTAAGACATTTGAGACCGAGACTGGTGCTTCTCGGTATGGTGCGT
>NZ_JAEUWV010000021.1:0-30556 GCF_024102595.1 Corynebacterium lipophilum | reverse complement strand
TAGTGGGCAAGACGGCCGGTTTGTGATTGCCATAGCAATTGGCCTTACCGCACCACGGTCGGAGCCTATACCACAGGTGTGGTGGTATTCGGTGTTGATTTCTCGAAACGGGCGAATGGAACTGTTTTGAAAACCATATCTGGTTGCTGGCCGAGGTCATCCCGGGAAACCGGATAGATTTACACACACAAAATGTCCCTTAAGCCGGTTAAGCGACAAAATGTGTGCTTTTCTCGGCGTGTCGACTTAAGTGACAAAATGTGTGCTTTTTCGGGGGTTGGGATGGGTGGGTTGTGGGGTGTTGTGCTGGGGCTATGAGCGTCCTGCCCAGCCGTGTCGGATGGCCCAGGAGGGGTTGAAGTCGGTGTCGATGCCGGTGTCGTAGACTTTCGGCCGGCCGTCGGGTGAGTTGGCTTGGTCGCATTCACGCATGTGCGCCTGGAGACGTTGTGCGCAGCAGCGACAGCGTCGAGGGGACGCTGGTTGGTGATCCAGTCAATGAAGATGGCAAACCGATATGCGCTGGTCTTGGCTGTGTTGGGGTTGGTGAAGGTGTGCCCGCAGTCTGTGCAGCGCCATCGCTGTTTTCCGCTGGATGTGGTGCCCATTTTTGTGGCGGTGTGCTCGCATGCCGGGCATAGGGGCCTGTTGTGTTTTCTCTTTCTGTGTTGAGTTGGCATGCAGCTGGTTTAACAGTCTGCTGTCATAGCACATCCAACGCCTGGAGTGGTGGACCTTCCGGTCTGTGGCAGGGAATCCCGATTCAACGAGCACTGTCCCATCGTAGGCCCAGGCAGGACCTGGAATCCATATCCAAAAAAGCACACATTTTGTCGCTTAACCCGAATTGTTCCCGGGGCTTTCGATGAGCGGGGAACGTTCTTCATGGACAGGCGTCACGACCTGGGAAAACACATGTATTGGTCGACCGAAATGGGCCTCAAACCCAAAAAAGTTCCCGGGCTCGGGAACTTTTTCTAACAGACAGGTTTAAGCGTTCGGATCCTCTGAACCGCCGGAGCGCTGCTCCCAGTCCAGGTTCCAGTAGCCCAGGCCGTCGTAGCCGTTGAGCGTGCCGCCATTCGTATTCTTGATGATGACCGGGTCGCCTCGCTTTACGGTCTGCTGGAACCACTGCGCGTCCGAGTACGTCGCGTTGACGCAGCCGTGCGACTGGTTCGTAGAGCCCATCGCCCACACCGCCCACGGCGCGGAGTGCACGTAGATGCCCGAGTAGGACAGCTGGGTGGCGTAGTCCACGGGGGTGACGTAGCCGCCCTGCCCCAGCCCAAGCCCGAACGTACGGGAGTCCATCACGAGCGAGGTGTGCTCGTCGCCAACGACGTAGGTGCCGTTCGGGGTGTCGTACTGGAAGTCGGTACCCAGCGATACCGGGAACGAACGGATCTGCTCACCGTTTTGGTAGACGCGCAGCATCTTTTCGTTGTTGTCGATGACTGTCTTCACCTCGTCCCCAATCTCGAAGGTGGTCTCGTTGTCCTGCGCGCCGTAGACGCCGCCGCCGAGGTCCTTGCCGTAGAGGTCGGCCGTCACCTTCACCGTGGTGCCTGGCTCCCAAAATTCCTTTGGGCGCCAGCGCAGCTCGTATGGGTCCAGCCAGAAGAAGCCACCCTCGGTGTCGTTCGAAGTCTCAATATCGATGAGTTCCTCGAGCGCCTTCGTGTCCTGGATGGGGACGTCGAAACGGAAGGTGATTGCCTGCGCAACACCGACCGTCGAACCCTCCAGCGGGCCCATGTAGACGTTCGTGGTTGCCGCCGGAACGACCGTGGAGAAGCTCACGGTCTTCTTCTGACCAGCCTTATCTTTCGCCACGATGGTGTAGTAGCGGCCGTACCCAAGCGGTTCGGTGACTTCCCACTCAGTGTGGTCATCGTTGAAAGACGATTCGATAACCTTGCCGTCCTCATTCGTCATCTCGACTTCTTCGAGCCCGGCTTCGGACTTCACCGTAATCGGGTCGAGGGGTTCGACGTCTGTCGCCTCGTCCTTCACCGAAAACGCCGGGGGCTCTGGTTTGACGGTCGTCTGACCAGTGGTTTCCGCCACCTGGTTGATGCCTTTGCCCGCCTCCGACGAGCACCCAACTACACCCGCCGCCAACACGGCGACAAGGCCAACACCAATGAGAGACCGCCGCATGCTTGTCACGTTTCTCGCTTCCTCACAACACCCGAAGTTTTAGCAACCAACAACACTATCGCCCCAGCGCAACGAAACGCTACTTTACAACGACCCGAAACGATAACCGTTCCATAACGATCGAAAATAACCACTCTGACCAGGCGATTTTACACCTTGCAAACCTTAGTGTTACTGTATTCAACGTTGCCAACGAGGACAGCCTCAAAGACAACAAGCGCCATTAGCTCAATTGGCAGAGCAACTGACTCTTAATCAGTGGGTTCGGGGTTCGATTCCCTGATGGCGCACAACACCACCCCCTGACCAGCGGGAACAGTACCGCAGGCCAGGGGCTTTTTCGTACCTTAACCCAAATCCCCCATAAATTCCCCCATACTTTGAAACGCCCCGAGCGGGCGCGCCACCGGCTAGGCTATCGGCATGACTGTCGCTTGCATCCTTGTTGATATCCAAAATGACTTCTGCCCCGGCGGCTCCCTCGGCACCGCGAAGGGTGATCTCGTCGCCGAAGGCGTGCGCACACTGCTCGAAGAACACAGAGACGACTACGACTTCGTGCTCGCCACGCAGGACTGGCACATCGACCCTGGCACCCACTTCTCGCAGGACCCGGATTTTGTGGATACGTGGCCAGTCCACTGCGTTGCTGACACCGATGGCGCACAGCTGCGCGCACCGCTGGCGTCGATAAGTATTGACAAGTACTTCCGGAAGGGGCACTACACCGCTGCTTATTCCGGCTTTGAGGGCGTCACTGACGGCGATGTGCTGCTCGGCGATTGGCTGCGCGAGAACGGCGTCACCGCCGTCGATGTGTGCGGCATCGCTACGGACCACTGCGTGCGCGCCACGGTGCTTGATGCCCGCAAGGAGGGTTTCGACGTCCGCGTCCTCGCCGACCTGTGCTCCCCCGTCGACGAGGAGCGTGGCCAGGCGGCGCTGCGTGAGATGGAAGAGGCCGGGGCGACGATCGTCGCCAAGTAACAGAAAACCCCGCTCCTCCAACGTGGAGGGCGGGGCACTCTTCTGCGCGTTTTAGCGCTGAGAGAGCAGCTCCTGCAGCTTCTTCAGCTCGCTCTTGCGCTTGCGGCTGTTAAACACCTTGATGCCGACAAGTGCTGCCACACCAACGCCGATGCCGATCAGGACCTTCTGGACGGTCTCGTCCTGCAGCCAGTTGGCAGCTTCGCTCTTCGCGCTGTCTGCAAGGTTGGATGGCTGAGCGCGGTCTGCGAGCTCATCGAGGGTGCTAGCGAGCTTCGAGCGGGTCTCTGCAAGGCTGCGCTCAATGTCATGAATATCTCGTGCCACGATCTACATACTCCTAGATGTGTTAACTATTTACAGAACTTCCAACCAATCTAGTGTAAAACGGGGAATTATGACTGACAACATTCGACTCGAACAAGGCGACACCGCCCCCGCATTCACCCTGACCAGCGACAAAGGCGAAACCGTTTCGCTTGCAGACTTCGCCGGCAAGCGCGTTATTGTCTACTTCTACCCACGCGCCAACACCCCGGGCTGCACCAAGGAAGCTTGCGACTTCACCGAGCACCTCGAAGTGTTTAACGACGCCAACATCGCTGTCGTCGGCATCAGCCCCGACAAGCCGGAGAAGTTGGCGAAGTTCCGCGAAGACCACGACCTGAAGATCACCCTGCTTTCCGATCCGTCCAAGGAAACCATGACCGCCTACGGCGCATTCGGTGAGAAGAACAACTACGGCCGTATCGTGCAGGGCGTCATCCGCTCCACCATTCTCGTTGGCGCCGACGGCAAGGTTGAGCAGGCGCAGTACAATGTTCGCGCAACCGGCCACGTCGAACGCATCCTGCGTGACTGGGACCTGAATGCAACCACCGGCGCATAAGATGATATCTTTGGCGCCGTGGATAAGAATACGACGCCAAACCAAGACCCCTACCTCAAAGACGAGTACAACCCCGACCGCCCTGCCGAGCCCAAGAAGCAGCGCGCAATAATCGCGACCATCGCGATCGCGGCCTTGGTCGCTCTCGGCGGCTGGCTCATCTACGGGCCGGAGCAGGACGAAGCACCCACCCAGTCGACAGACGGCTCTGTCCAGTTCCCGATCGACGCGCCGTAGTTTTGCGGCTTCCGCTACTCAGCTTTTGGCTTTTGCGGCGCGCACAAAAGAACCTCCGACACTGCGTCATTTGCAATCCCGGAGGCTCTTTCCTCTTGTGCGCCCGGTGAGACTTGAACTCACACGTCAAAGACACTGGAACCTAAATCCAGCGCGTCTGCCAATTCCGCCACGGGCGCATAAAGCGCCTTTCATCCTACACACTGCACAAGTGGGCACAAACTAGCAGGAAGGACCGGGGCTGCTGCTACCAGGTTGGGGGAGGTGTCCGCCGCGCGGACACGCGATCTGCTCCACCTGTCAGCGGCAAGACATCAAATGTTTCCGCCGCGCGGACACACAACCCCCTTTTCATCTTCCACCCCGCGGACACAGGATCCACTCCCCCGTTGTCCGCCGCGCGGACACGCGATCTGCTCCACCTGTCAGCGGCAAGACGCCAAATGTGTCCACCGCGCGGACACACGCAACCACAGAACAAGTATCGGGGCCGCAAAACTTGTCGGAGGGGGCGTCGATAAGTGTTGTTGCTAGACTGAAGCACTGTGAGCGAGCAAAACAGTTTCCCAGGTGAAGAGGGCGCGCCGAAGCGTCGGCACGTTCGGGTTCGCGCATGGCACGTCGTGTTGCTCATCGCCGCGGTGATTACGTGCTGTCTGCTGGCGTACTGGCAGTGGACTCGCTACCAGTCCGGGACGGGGACGTTCCAGAACCTGGGGTATGCGTTGCAGTGGCCGTTCTTCGGTGCGTTTTTCGTCTACGCCTACAAGGCGGGGTTAAAGATGGAGAACGAAAAGATTGATGCGCTGAACGCATCGGGGTCGATGGATGAGCTCTACGAGGCGGACCTTGCACGCTACGGTGCGGACGGCAGCCGTGATCCGGTGGAGATTGATGAGGATTTCCTGCCGGAGCGTCCTACTCTCGATGTGGAAGAATACAACTCGATGCTCGCACCACGCCGTCGTGGTTCGACGGAACCAAACAGCGAGCCGAAGAGCGAACCGAACAGAAAGTGAGAGGCCTGAAAGCATGACCCAGCCGCAGCCAAACGCAGCAGCACCCAAGATTCACCCGGAGCGTCAGCGCCGAGTAAAGCAAGCGCTCACGGCGTTCTCTGTCGCAGCGTGGACAACGGGCATCCTGCTGCTGCTCCTATGCGCGCGCATGATCATGCAGTACCTCCTGCACATGGACGTGTCCATGCTGGAGTGGGTGGCGCGCGTGCACGGCCTGGCGTACATCCTGTTCCTGGTCACATCGCTGAACCTGGGACTGAAGGCCCGTTGGGCTGCGCAGACGTGGGCGGTGACCGCGATTTCGGGCGTCGTCCCCTTCTTGTCTTTCTGGGTGGAGGCGAAGCGCCGCAAGGAGGTCACGCGCACGTTCCAGCTGCGCTAGCTGCCCACGTTAGCTGCGCAGCGCCGCGATGTGCGGTGCAAGCGCCCGCAACGCCGTCCCACGGTGTGAGCGGGCGTTTTTCTCTTCCGGAGTGAGCTGCGCTGACGAGCGGCCGGGGGTGTCGGCTGGTTGGAAGATCGGGTCGTAGCCGAAGCCGTGCTCGCCCTTCGGGGCTTCGAGCAGGCTGCCTTCCCAGCGGCCTTCCGCGGTGAACTCCTCGCCTTGCGGGGTCACGAGTGCGCAGCAGGACACGAACGCCGCGTCACGCTGAGCGATGTCCGCCATCTGGGCGAGCAACAAATTGTTATTCGCGGTGTCGGTATCCTCGGCTCCGTGCTGCCCAGCATGCCCAGACCAGCGGGCGGAGAGCACGCCCGGCATCCCGTTGAGCGCTGCAATGGCCAGGCCGGAATCGTCTGCCACGCACGGCAGCCCGGTGGCTGCTACCCCGGCGCGCGCCTTGATCAGCGCGTTCGCTTCGAACGTCAGCCCGTCTTCTTTCGGCTCCGGGTACGGCTCCACGTCGCCGAGGGCGACGAGTTCCACGCCGTCGATGCCGCAGTCGTCGAGTACCTGCTGGAGTTCTTTGAGCTTCTTTGCGTTATTGGACGCAACCAGCACCCTTACCGTCATGCCAGCGCGGCTTTCTGTGCCTGGATGAGCTCGTTCAAGCCCTTTTGTGCCACGTCGAGCATCTGGTTGAGCTCCTCGCGGCCGAACAGACCGTGCTCGCCGGTGCCCTGGACTTCGACGAAGTTGTCGCCCTCCTGCATGACTACGTTGAGGTCAACTTCAGCGCGGGAGTCTTCCTCGTACGGCAGGTCGAGGCAAACGCGGCCGTCGATAATCCCTACGGAGACTGCGGCGACTGGCGCGAGCAGCGGCTCACCCGGTACGACGCCGCGTTCCTTGAGGACGGAGATGGCGTCCGCAAGCGCGACGTACGCGCCGGTGATGGAGGCGGTGCGGGTGCCGCCGTCGGCTTGGAGGACGTCGCAGTCGAGCTGGATTGTGTTCTCCCCCAGCTGGCGCAGGTCCACCGCAGCGCGCAGCGAACGCCCGACCAGGCGGGAGATCTCGTGGGTGCGGCCCTTCACCTTGCCGCGCATCGATTCGCGTGGCATGCGCTCGTGGGTTGCGGCCGGGAGCATGGAGTATTCGGCGGTCAGCCAGCCTTCGCCGGAATCCTTCTTGAAGCGCGGCACGCCTTCCTCGATGGAGGCGGTGCACATGACGCGGGTGTTGCCGAACTCTACAAGGACGCTACCTGCCGGGTTCGAGGTAAACGAGCGGGTGATACGCACCGGTCGCATTTCGTCGAGAGCGCGCCCGTCTGCGCGCAGAAAATCAGAAGTTGTCATGCACTCCAGGGTAACGCACTGCGCTACAGCTCGAAGCAGGCGCCGGGCTCGCCGAGCACCGTCGGCCCGCCGAACTCGCGCGCAGCGGCCTCAAGGGTGGCCTGCTGGTCCGCCCACGGCTGGATGTGCACAACCACGAGCTTTTTGACGCCCGCTTCGCGCGCAATCCGCCCCGCCTCTTCACCAGAAAGGTGCATGCCGGGCGCCATCCCCTCGGATGTCGGACCCCAGGCGGCCTCGCAGAGGAAGAGATCCGCGTCGCGGGCCGCCTCGACTAGGTTAGGCGTGACCCCGCTATCGCCCGAGTAGACCAGCGTCGCGCCGGTCTTCTTGCACGTAACCCGCAGCGCGTGCGATTCCTGCGCCGGGTGATCCACCGGGAACGGAGTGACCTGCACGCCATCTATCTCAACCGGGGTGCGAGGGCTCCACGTGTGTACGTCAAAGGTGTCACTGATGTCGTCGACCTCGTCGGCAGTGTTCGCAGCCATTCGGCCAAAGTGTGTCGCGGCGTGGCCTGGGCCGTACAGCTTATGCGCGCACTCCGCGGGCTTCTCCGGGTGGTAGCGCCGCCATACCAGCAGCGAGGGCACGTCAGAGCAGTGATCCGCGTGCAGGTGCGAAAAAATCAGGTGCGCGTTGGAAGGATCCATTTCCTCGCGCGTCTGCATCGCAGCCAATGCGCCTGGCCCAAAGTCCATCAGTATGTCCGGATTGCCCGGAGTACTGATCACATAGGACGAGCCGGGATTACCGGGGGCGCCTAAACTCCCTGAACACCCGAGAATGGTCAACTTCATGGAATTACTGTGCCATGAAAACTACGTAATTTCTAACGTTTCCACTAAAAACGCTCAGTTTTGTAGCCATGTCAGTAAAATCTGGCAGCTGTGGCCTAGCTCATGGGGTGGTTTACGGCGTGCACCATCGGCCCAAGGAAGCGCGTCGCGAGGGAGTCAAACACTGCCGGGTCGCCGGTGGATTCAAAGGTTCGCGTTGGTTCCACCTCGGGATCCGCCAGCAAGTCGCGCTCAGTGAGGATGCGGAGCACGTCCTTCGCAGTCTCCTCCGCTGAGGACACGAGCGTGACGTCGTCCCCCACGGCCAGCTGCACGATGCCAGAGAGAAGCGGATAGTGGGTGCAGCCCAGCACCAGCGTATCGACGCCCGCTTCGCGCTGCGGCGCCAAGTACTCCTTGGCAATGCTGAGGATCTCCGGGCCCGACGTCACGCCACGTTCCACGAACTCGACAAACCGCGGGCAGGCAGTGGCCGTCACCTCCAAACTTGAGTTGAGCGCGAACAGGTCCTGGTAGGCCCTGGAGGTGATGGTGCCCTGGGTGCCGATCACACCAATCTTGTTATTTCGCGTGGTCGCGATTGCGCGCCGCACTGCCGGCTGGATGACCTCGACGACGGGGATGTCGTAGCGCTCGCGGGCGTCGTGCAAGAACGCTGAGGTGGCCGTGTTGCAGGCGATGACCAGCATCTTGCAGCCGCGGGCAACGAGTTCGTCTGCGATACGCATCGCATGTTTGCGCACCTGCGCAATCGGCTGTGGACCATACGGGCTGTTCGCGGTGTCACCGATGTAGACCATCGACTCGTTGGGCAGCTGGTCGATGACGGCGCGGGCTACCGTCAGGCCGCCCACGCCAGAGTCGAAAAGACCGATAGGAGCATTGTTCTCGAGCGTTTTCACGTCACATCATCCTAGCCCATAGGGCTGATTCGGATTCTTGCGCTGTTTCTTCTGCGCTTTCTTCATCGCGAGCTCCGGCGGGTCGTCCGAGGTGATAATCATGCCCGCCGCCATGCCGCCAATCGCTCCAAAGAGGTGCGCCTGCCAGCTAACGCCCTCGACGAGCGGCAGCACGCCCCACATCAGACCCGAGTACGTAAACCCGAGGATGACACCAAGCAACACCTGGCGCGCCGACCTATTAAAGAAGCCGCGCACCAGCAGGTACGCCAGCCACCCGTAGACCAGGCCCGAGGCGCCAATGTGGTTCGTGCCGATACCGCCAAACAACCAGGTTCCGATGCCGCCAATCAGCACCACAAAGGCCGTAACCTCCCAGAACACCCGCTTACCGGAGTACCCCACCAAGAACGCGAAGAGCGCCCCCAATCCGGTGTTGCCGATCAGGTGGTCCAGGTCAGCGTGCAGCAGCGGCGAAGTGAAGATGTGCCAGATACTGGTCAGGTCCAGCGGGTGCACGCCAAAGTTATTCAGCCCTCCGCCGAACACCGCCATGTTCAGGATGTGCACGGCCCAGATAATCACGATGTATCCCAGCGCGAACAGCAGCCCGGTTCTGCGCTGCTGCTTGAACTTGCTCTTGCGCTGCGCGGCGGGGCCCATCGCAGGGTCGACGCCGAACGCGGCAAGCTGCTGGTCCGGGTGCGAGAACGGGCGGTCGAAAGGCTTACCGTAACCCGGCTGCCCAGTCTGGCCGTAGCCCCAGCCTGGCCTCGGTGCGTGTGGAGGTTGCGTCATCTGCTTACTCGCCCATCATCGCCTGCAGCAGCGACTCCTGGCAGAACGCCAACCACTCGATGAGCTGTGCTCGCTGCTGCTCGGCGGCCTCGCCGCCACGGTCGTCGGCCGAGACGTACAGGCGCATGTCGTTGAGCGCCGCCAGGAACTGGTGTGCCTCCTCTTCTTCGATGGTCACCTCAACGCCACCGGTTGGGCCCAGCGCCTCGTTGACCACCTGCAGGTTGGTCAGCTTCGCCTTGATGATGTCGTTTTCGTGCAAGCTGCGAAGCAGGCCGTTGTCGCCCTCGAACTCCTCGTCCTGCTCCCGCTCAAAGTCCGGCAGCAGGCGGGCCAGCTTCGGGTCCGTCGGCGCCTCGGAGTGGCCCACAGACAGCCCCATCATCTCCGAGAACTCGTCGCGCGGCGCGGACTGCGCCCTAGCGATCAACGCCTCGGACACCGTCGCCGTCAAGTCCCCGATGATCTCGCGCTCGAGGGGGTCGAACAGCGTCGTAAATTTGATGCCTGAGCGCAACAGGCCCTTCTTCTTCCGCCAAGCTTGCATTCGCTATATTCTCCTTGCCCTGGCCTATCCGGCCTGCTGCATTGTTGCCCAGAGGCCAGCGGTGTGCAGCTTCTTCACGTCGCCCTCGACCTTGTCTTTTTCACCAGAGGACACCACCGCTTTCCCCTCGGTGTGCACCTGCATCATGAGCTCCTGGGCGCGCTTGCGGTCGTAGCCCAAGACGGTTTGGAAAACGTAGGTGACATAGCTCATCAGGTTGACGGGGTCGTCCCACACTATGCACATCCACGGCAGGTTTTCGCTCGTCGCAACCTCGACGTCAATGGCTTCGTCGAGCTCAGGAGACGCCATCGGCGAACTCATCGCTACAATTCCTGTCTTTTTCATGTGCACCACCTTACCTGCTTCAGAAACACGACGCCCGCAAGCATTGTGTGCTAATGCACCCAGCAGTCCCGTCTACGCACTACACTCATCGAACATGACTGAAAACCAGGCCCACCCCAACTACTCGACGGCATTCCTGACGGACATGTATGAGCTGACCATGCTCGACGCCGCCATTCAAGACGGCACCGCACACAGGCAGTGCGCCTTCGAGGTCTTTACCCGCCGCCTGCCGAATGACCGCCGCTACGGCGTCGTCGCAGGCACCGCCCGAGTTGTCGACGCCATCCAGAACTTCCGTTTCACCGACGCGCAAATCGAGGCGCTCGACTTCCTCTCTGACGAGGCCAAGGAATATCTGCGGGACTACTCGTTCTCCGGCCAGGTCGATGGCTACCGCGAGGGCGACATTTACTTCCCATACTCCCCCATCATGACGGTGCGCGGCACCTTCGCCGAGTGCGTGATCCTGGAGACAGTCATCCTGTCGATCCTCAACGGCGACTCCGCGGTGGCCTCCGCCGCGTCCCGTATGGTCACGGCCGCTGATGGCCGCCCGATCATAGAGATGGGCTCGCGACGCACCAACGAGCAGGCAGCGGTCTCTGCTGCGCGTGCCTCCTACATCGCTGGGTTCGTCGGCACCTCCAACATGGAAGCCTCCTACCGATACGGCATCCCGGCCTCCGGCACCGCCGCCCACGCGTGGACGCTGCTGCACGTCGACGAGGAAGGTCGCCCCGACGAAGTCTCCGCGTTTAAGGCACAGGTCGAAAGTCTGGGCAAGGACACCACCTTGCTCGTCGATACGTACGACATCACCAAAGGCATCGAGCACGCACTCGAGGTCGCGGGCACTGAGCTCGGCGCGATCCGCATCGACTCCGGCGACCTGGGCATCGTGTCGCGTCGCGTGCGCGCCCAACTCGACGAGGCCGGCGCGTTCAACACCAAGATCATCGTCTCCTCCGACCTCGACGAGTTCGCCATCGCGGGGCTGCGCGGCGACCCTGTCGACGGCTTCGGCGTCGGCACCTCGGTGGTCACCGGCTCCGGCGCGCCGACGGCCACACTGGTGTACAAGCTTGTAGAGGTCGACGGCCACCCCGTGGCCAAGCGTTCCTCCGGGAAGCGCACCTACGGCGGCGCGAAGCTGGCCAAGCGCGCCTACCGCGCCTCCGGCGTCGCGGTGGCGGAACTCATCTACCCGCTGCGTGCGGAAATCGATACGAAGCCAGCCCTCGAGTACCGTGACCTGGTGGTACCGCTGATTCGGGACGGAGAGGTCGTCGACAAGCATGACGAGCTCGAGGCCGCCCGCGAGCTGCACAACACCGCTCGCACCACCCTGCCGTGGGAGGGCCTGGCGCTGGCAAAGGGCGACGCGGCGATCCCGACGCGCTTCGTCGGCTTCCCTGAGCCCACCGAGTAGGTAGACTTTCCCGACGTGAGTGACCAGCCTTTCGCCCAAACGACCGAAGACCTCCTCGCGGCCGCCGTCGCCGCCCTCGGTGGCGCAGAGCGCCCTGGGCAGGTCGCGATGGCGAAGGCCGTCACCAAAGCGATCGATGCCGGACGCCACCTCGCCGTGCAGGCTGGCACTGGCACCGGCAAGTCGCTCGCCTACCTCATCCCCGCGATTCGGCACGCGCAGCAGTCGGACAGCACCGTCGTCGTATCGACGGCCACCATCGCGCTGCAACGCCAGCTCGTCGAGCGCGACCTGCCCCGGCTCGCCGACGCCCTCGAGCCGCTTTTGGAGCGCCGCCCGACGTTCGCCATCCAGAAGGGCCGCAACAACTACGTTTGCCTGCACAAAATCGGGCTAGACGAGGAGACGCCGGAGGCGCTCATCGAGGAAGACGACATTTCCTGGCTGGGCAAACACGTCAAGCGCGTCGCCGAGTGGGCACAGGACACCGAGACCGGCGACCGCGACGACCTCGAACCCGGCGTACCCGATTTGGCGTGGCGCCAGGTGTCCGTTACTTCCAACGAGTGCCTGGGAGCGAGCCGCTGCCCGCACGGCGACGAATGCTTCGCCGAGCTCGCACGCGAGAAAACCCGCTCCGTCGACGTGGTGGTAACTAACCATGCGCTGCTAGCTATCGACGCCCTCGCAGACGTTGACGTACTGCCGGAGCACGACGTCGTCATCATCGACGAGGCCCACGAGCTCGACGGGCGCATCACCTCCGTAGCAACCAACGAGCTGTCCGCACGCGCACTGACGCTCGCTGCGCGGCGTGCGGGCAAGCTCGGTGCGGATAAGGCGATTCTCGAAGACGTCGCCGACGACTTCAGCGCGGCACTCGCCCTGGAGGAGCCCGGCCGCTGGGAACGCATCTCCGATCCCGCGCGCGGCGCCTTCACCGGTGTCCGCGATGCACTGTGGCGCACGCGCAACGCCATCGCGGACGCCCCCGAAGGCGAGGCCGCGAACGACCCGGAAACCGCCGCCGAGCGCGGCAACCTCAAGAACCACCTCGAGGACTTGCACGACGCCACCGTCCGCATCCTCGAAGTTTTCGACGAGGACGACCCAGCCAAGCACTACGACGTGGTGTGGCTGACACGCTCCGACAAGTACGACGACTCCGTGGCCGTCGCGCCACTCTCCGTCGCCGCCCTGCTGCGGGAGAAGCTCTTCGGCGAACACACCGTGGTGCTCACCTCAGCCACGTTGACTGTCGGCGGGAACTTCAACGCCATGGCGGCCTCCTGGGGTCTTCCGGACAAGACATGGGACAGTCTCGACGCCGGCACCCCCTTCGACCCGGCGAAGTCCGGCATCCTCTACACCGCCAAGCACCTGCCTGCACCTGGCCGCGACGGCCTGTCGGACGCGACGCTCGATGAGATCGCCGAGCTCATCACCGCTGCCGGCGGTCGCACGCTCGGTCTCTTCTCTTCGCGCCGCGCCGCCCAGCAGGCCGCGGAGGCGATGCGCACACGCCTCCCCTTCGACATCATGTTGCAGGGCGAAGACTCCACCGGCACGCTCGTGGACAAGTTCGCCCGCAACGAGAACAGCTGCCTGTTCGGCACGCTGACCCTCTGGCAGGGTGTCGACGTCCCCGGCCGCTCCCTGTCGCTTGTCATCATCGACCGCATCCCGTTCCCCCGCCCCGACGACCCGCTGTTGCAGGCACGTGCCAACGCCGCGGATGCTGCCGGGCGCTCCGGGTTCATGGAGGTCTCCGCCACGCATGCAGCACTCCTCATGGCGCAGGGCGCGGGCCGCCTGCTGCGCTCGGTCAGTGACCGCGGCGTCGTCGCTGTGCTCGATAACCGCTTAGTCACGAAGCGCTACGGCTCATTCCTACGCCGCAGCCTCCCAGCCTTCTGGGAGACCACCAACCCCGATACCGTCAGAGGCGCGCTAAAACGCTTGGTGGCAGCGCGCTAAACGCCAGCGCCGTCACCGAACCTGGCGCGACCTCCGTGAACCCTGCGTCGGCGACCACCACGCCGTCGTGTTCGCGCGCATACGCCAAGCACTCAGCAAACACGCCACTGTCCGCCTCGCGGACACTCAGCGGGAAGCCGTCCTCGGCCCACTCCTGCACCCACTCAAGCGGGCGCTGCGCAGCAAGCAGCATTGAGGCATGCCCCACCTGTGCGGCCGCCTTCCCCGCAGACATCTCGAGCCCAGCATCCACCACAATCACAGGTGTCGACGCCCCCACCTGCCCCTCCACCGACTCCATCGGCAGGTCCGTCCCCTTGATCTGCAGCTTCGATACCTCGTGCGGCACGTCGCACACCGCGGATGGCACGAACGCCCGCACCGACCCGACCGTCACCCCGGGCACCTCCTGCACGTCCAACCATGCCTTGTTTCGCGCCCGTCGAGTCACCTTGCGGATGCGGTGGTCGTACCAGCGCTGCAGGTGCTCCCGCCACGGCCCGGGCTGGCCCGCTTGTTCCGCGAGACAGACAGCGACGGTGGCGCGGGCGGCGTCGACTAGCACGGCGTTACGTGCCGGCGGGTCCTGCTTCGGCAGGTTGATCACCAGCTGCATCGCCTGCACCGTCTCCGGGTCGCGCGGGTCCTCTGTGCGCTGCCGGTAGTCAGCGCTGGTGCGCTCGTGCAGGAGCTGCCAAGCTAACTGTCTGCTCATGCTTCGCGGCTCGTCAGCGCTACGCGGCCGTCGATACCCTGGCGCTCATTCGAGTCGTCGATCTCGTCGCGCGGGATGCCGATCATGTAGAGCACCTCGTCCAGGAACGGGTGGTTCACCGACGCGTCCGCGATCTCCTTCAACGCTGGCTTCGCGTTAAACGCAATACCCAGACCAGCGACAGAGAGCATATCGATGTCGTTCGCACCGTCACCTACCGCGATCGTCTGGTCCATGCGCAGGCCGCTGTCCTGCGCAAACTCGCGCAGGAACTCCGCCTTCGCCTGGCGGTCCACCACCTTGCCGATCACCCGACCGGTCAGCTTCCCGTCTTCAATCTCGAGCGTGTTCGCGCGCACGTAGTCGAGCTCCAGCTCCTCAGCCAGCCCCTCCAGCACCTGAATGAACCCACCGGACACCACTGCGGTGCGGTACCCCATCGAGTTCAACGTGCGAATCGTGGTCCTCGCTCCAGGCGTGAGCACAATGTCCTTCGCCACCTGCTCAATCACCGACGCGTCGAGCCCCGCCAGTGCCTTCACTCGCTCGCGCAGCGACTCCTCAAAGTCCAATTCGCCGCGCATCGCGCGCTCAGTCACAGCAGCGACCTCCGCCTCACGTCCCGCGTGCGCAGCCAGCATCTCGATAACCTCGCCAGTAATCAACGTCGAATCACAGTCGAAACACACCAGGCGCTTCATCCTGCGGTGCAGGCCCGCGTGTTCCATCGCGAGATCAATCCCCAGCTCTGCGGAGATCTCCGCGAGCTTCTTACGGATCTCCTGCCCGTCACCCGGCGAGTAATTCGGGATCGTAATGCACAGCTCCAGGCCTGTCACCGGGTACTGCGCAATGCCGCGAATCGTGTCGATGTTTGCACCTACCGACGCCAACTCCGTCCCCAGCCGTGAAACCGCCTCAGCCGTAACCGGGTTGCCAAGGACCACCACCACGTGCGTGGAACGCGGGCGCTGGTCCGAGCGGGCGGAGACATCCGTCTCGATGGTGACACGCTGACCATAGTCCCACAGCGCGACGCGCAGCTCACGCTCGATATCCACCAAGTCGTTTGGGTCCATGCCCACGAAGGCTGCCAGCATCAGGCGCCCTCGGAAGTCCGTCTGCTCCACGTCGAGCAGCTGGACATTGTGGCGCGACAGGGTTGTGAAAAACGAACCCGAAACGCCCGGGCGGTCTGGGCCCGACGCGGTGATAACCGCAGGCTTGAGACCTGCTTGCAGCTCTACCTCAAACGCCGTCATTGGTGGTGTACTCCTTCGTGTTACTGGCTGACTGTGATGAGGGTAGCACCTTTTGACAACACAAAACCCCTCATCGGAGAACCGATGAGGGGTGTGATCTGTCAGGATGAGGGGTTCACCATCTGGTTACTTCCCGGAGTTCGTGCCCTTCCACGTTGCTGGGGTATCAGCCTTGTGGTTGCTGTGAGCCTCGCGGCGCAGCTGCTCCACCATGTGCGGGTAGTGCAGCTCGAACGCAGGACGCTCGGAGCGGATACGTGGCAGCGCGGTGAAGTTGTGGCGCGGTGGCGGGCAGGAGGTTGCCCACTCGAGCGAGTTGCCGTAGCCCCATGGGTCATCCACGGTGACAATCTCGCCGTAACGCCAGGACTTGATGACGTTCCAGATGAACGGCAGCATACCGATGCCCAGGATGAAGGAACCGACCGTGGAGATCTGGTTCAGCAGCGTGAAGCCGTCGGTATCCAGGTAGTCAGCGTAGCGGCGTGGCATGCCCATGTTGCCCAGCCAGTGCTGGACCAGGAAGGTCATGTTGAAGCCGATGAACGTGAACCAGAAGTGGATCTTGCCCAGGCGCTCGTCCAGCATGCGGCCGGTCATCTTCGGGAACCAGAAGTAGACACCAGCGATTGCGGAGAACACCACGGTACCGAACAGGGTGTAGTGGAAGTGCGCAACCACGAAGTAGGAGTCATGCAGCTGGAAGTCCAGCGGTGGCGAAGCCAGCATAATACCGGTCAGACCACCGAAGAGGAACGTGAACAGGAAGCCCATCGCCCACAGCATCGGGGTCTCGAAGGTGATGTGTCCGTTCCACATCGTGCCCACCCAGTTGAAGAACTTCACGCCGGTTGGGACGGAAATCAGGAAGGTCATGAAGGAGAAGAACGGAAGCAGGACGGCACCGGTTGCAAACATGTGGTGCGCCCACACAGCCATCGACAGGCCAGCAATCGCGAGCGTTGCAAAGATCAGGCCGATGTAGCCAAACATTGGCTTACGGGAGAAGACCGGGATGATCTCGGAGATGATACCGAAGAACGGCAACGCCAGGACGTACACCTCAGGGTGTCCGAAGAACCAGAACAGGTGCTGCCACAGGATTGCGCCACCGTTTGCAGTGTCGTAGATGTGGCCGCCCAGCAGGCGGTCGTACAGCACGCCCAGTGCAGCAGCGAGCAGCAGCGGGAAGATCATCAGCGCGATGATCGAGGTGACGAACACGGTCCAGGTGAACGCTGGCATACGGAACATCGTCATGCCTGGCGCACGCATGGTGAGCACGGTGGTCAGCATGTTGATCGCGGATGCGACGGTACCGATACCGGTTGCGCCCACACCGACGATCCACAGGTTCGCGGATACGGATGGGGTGTGCGTTGCGTCAGCAAGCGGCATGTACATGGTCCAGCCGAAGTCAGCCGCACCACCCGGGGTCAAGAACCCAGCCAGCATCGCGAAAACACCGACGGACGTAATCCAGAAGCCGAACGCGTTCAGACGTGGGAACGCCACATCCGGCGCGCCGATCTGCAGCGGCAGGACATAGTTAGCGAAGCCCCACACAACTGGCGTACCGAACGCAAGCAGCATCACGGTGCCGTGCATGGTAAACAGCTGGTTGAACTGCTCGTTGGACAGGAACTGCAGGCCCGGGCTGAACAACTCAGCACGGATCAGCAGAGCCATCAAGCCACCAACGAAGAACCAGATGAAGGACATGATGATGTACATGATGCCCAGCTCTTTGTGGTCTGTCGTGGTTAGCTGCTTATAAATCTGAGAGCCAATCCGGCCATTGCCAGTTGGCTCCGGACGTGTCGACTGGACTTTTGTCTCCAGCCTTGGCGCCACAGCGGTCATTCGTTCCTCCTGACTGTAACTTTCGCACACAAAACGGGTACACGAAAGCTAATTGTGATACCGCATCATCTTAAGTGACGCGCCCATACATTTGCCAGCCTTTCTTGGCCTCCCCCCAATATCCACCTCGCACCTCAGCCAAGGCCTGACAACAGCCACCATGAGCTACCTGCCGAAACACCAACAGTCACAGCAGCCACCAAACGCATAGCACAAGCCAGTACGCTCGCAACGTTTCGAAACTCCCCCACACACGTCCCCCGTTTAGTATCAACCCAAAGTTTGGGCATGTTTACGTCCGGAAACGAAAAACGTGCCACCGCAAACTGCTGCGGTGGCACGAAGTGGCGTCGAAAAGCACTCAGCTGACTGGGTTAGAAGTCCCAGTCATCGTCCTCGGTCTCCTCGGCCTTGCCAATGACGTACGAGGAACCCGAGCCAGAGAAGAAGTCGTGATTCTCATCCGCGTTTGGCGATAGCGACGCCAGGATCGCCGGCGAAACGCGAGCCTCATCGACCGGAAAAAGCCCCTCGTAGCCCAGGTTATTGAGGGCCTTGTTCGCGTTGTAGCGCAGGAAACGCTTCACGTCCTCGGTCCAGCCCAGCGGATCGTAGATATCTTCCGTGTACTGAATCTCGTTCTCGTACAGGTCGTAGAGAATATCGAAGGCGTACTCCTTGAGCTCCTCCTGGCGCTCCGGGGACTCGTCGCGCAGACCAACCTGATACTTGTAACCAATGTAGTAACCATGCACGGCCTCATCGCGGATGATCAGGCGGATAATGTCCGCGGTGTTCGTCAGCTTCGAGTGCACCGCCCAGTTCAAAGGCAGGTAGAAGCCCGAGTAGAAGAGGAAGGACTCCAGCATGACGGAGGCGACCTTCTTCTTCATTGGGTCGTCGCCACGGTAGTAGGACTCTACAATCTTAGCCTTGCGCTGCACCTCTTTGTTTTCTTCTGTCCAGCGGAACGCCTCATTAATCTGCGGGGTGGACGCCAGCGTCATGAAAATGTTCGAGTAGGACTTGGCGTGGACGGACTCCATGAACGCAATGTTCGTATAGACGGCCTCTTCGTGCAGCGTCTTCGCATCCGGCAGCAGCGATACCGCACCGACGGTGCCCTGCAACGTATCCAGCAGCGTCAGGTTCGCAAACACGCGCATCGTGGAAAGCTGCTCATCATCAGTCAGCGTGTTCCAGCTCGGAATGTCATTCGAAACAGGAATCTTCTCCGGCAGCCAGAAGTTACCCGTGAGGCGGTCCCACACCTCAAGGTCCTTCTCATCAGGGATTTCGTTCCAGTTAATCGCCTTCATCGGCTCCTTATGGGCCTGCAGGTAGCCAAGATACTCTTCAGTCATGGCGCCCATCTTAGCGCAAGCGTCTCTACGCAGCGGCGCCGGTTGCGATTGTCCGCGCGGCGGTCAATTAGCGGGGGTGCATTCCGGACAGCCGACTTTGACTTTCGCCGAACGCGACCAGTCCCCTACAGCGCTCTTTCCTTGCGATTCACCCCCTCCTACCCCCGCCCATGCCCGACTCGTTGCGTTGTAGTTCACAGCCGGGGTTATGCTGATTAATAGTCTCAATTCAAACTCTCCGATACGAGAAAAAGGATGAATAGCATGCCTCTCACCCTCGATCCTGCCGAATCCGCCGAAGGACCTCTTCTGACCAAGGTGCTCGACGAGCTTGGGGGCGAGATTGTATCGGGGACAATGGCGCCGGGAGAGCGCTTTACGCTCCAGGATCTTTCCAGCCGGTTTGGGATTTCGCGCACAGTCGCGCGTGAGGCAATGCGCGCGCTGGAGCAGCTCGGGCTTGTGAGCTCCTCTCGCAGAGTCGGCATTAAGGTGCTGCCGGAAGAACACTGGGCTGTCTTTGATCAGGCGGTGATCCGTTGGCGTCTCAGCAGCGAAGCGCACCGAGCGAAGCAGATCGTGTCACTCGACCAGTTGCGCAAGGCAGTCGAGCCGGTCGCAGCAGCGCTCGCAGCGACGAACGCAACGAAGGAACAAGCACAGGAACTCAAGGCGCTCGCCGAACAGCTCATGGAGCTCTCCGAAGCTGGACAGGGCAACACGGACGCGTTCCTCGAGGCGGATAAACGTTTTCACACCTTAATATTGGAGTGCTCCGGCAACGAGATGTTTAGCACCCTCACCCTTCCCATTCTGTACGTGCTTGAAGGGCGCACCCGCTACGGCATCATGCCGAACGACCCACACCTTGATGCAATGGCATACCACCTGAAAGTGGCAGAAGCCATCCAATCCGGCGACTCAACAGGAGCAGAAAACGCATCCTGGAGCCTTCTGCGCGGAGTGGACGGCTTCGTCGAGTTCTAAGCCAGCACTGTTCTCAACCAGCGCTTACAGCATGCAGGATACGCAGCCCTCGATCTCTGTGCCCTCCAGGGCCATCTGGCGCAGGCGGATGTAGTACAGGGACTTAATTCCCTTGCGCCATGCGTAGATCTGCGCGCGGTTCAGGTCGCGCGTCGTCACCGTGTCCTTGAAGAACAGGGTCAGCGACAGGCCCTGGTCGACGTATTTCGTAGCGACAGCGTAGGTGTCGACGATCTTCTCGAAGCCGATCTCGTAGGCGTCGTCGAAGTACTCGGTGTTGTCGTTGTTCAGGTGAGGCGCCGGGTAGTAGACGCGACCGATCTTGCCTTCCTTACGGATCTCAATCTTCGACGCGATCGGGTGGATCGAGGAGGTTGAGTTGTTGATGTAAGAAATCGAGCCGGTCGGCGGGATTGCCTGCAGGTAGCGGTTGTAGATGCCGTCGCGAGCGACCGCTTCTTTCAGTGCTGCCCATTCTTCGGCCGTCGGCACTGCAATCGTCGACTTTTCGAACAGCGCCTTGACCTTCTCCGTCTTCGGCTGGAAATCCTCCGGGTTGTAGCGGTCGAAGAACTCGCCGGTGGCGTACTCGGAGCGCTCGAAGTCTTCGAACTTCTTGCCCGTCTCCACTGCGATCTTGTGCGATGCCTTGATGCACTCGTACATCACGGCCGCGAAGTAGGCGTTCGTGAAGTCGAGGCCTTCCTCTGAGCCGTAGTGGATGTGCTCGCGGCCAAGGAATCCGTGCAGGTTCATCTGGCCCAGGCCGATGGCGTGGGAGGCGTCGTTACCCTCACGGATCGACGGCACCGAGTCAATCGACGTCTTGTCCGCCACCGCCGTAAGACCGCGGATTGCGGTCTCGACGGTGCGGGAGAAGTCGTCGGAATCCATCGCCATCGCAATGTTCAAGGAGCCAAGGTTGCAGGAAATATCGTGGCCGACCTTCGCGTACGTCAGGTCAGCGTTGAGCTCCGACGGGGAATTGACCTGCAGGATCTCGGAGCACAAGTTGGACATGTTAATGCGGCCAGTCTTGACCGGGTTCGCTCGGTTCGCGGTGTCCTCGAACATGATGTACGGGTAGCCGGACTCGAACTGGATCTCCGCCAGCGTCTGGAAGAACTGACGCGCATTAATCTTCGACTTGTGGATGCGCGGGTCTTCCACCATCTCTTCGTACTTCTCGGTGACGGAGATGTCGGCGAACGGAACGCCGTAGACGCGCTCGACGTCGTACGGCGAGAACAGGTACATGTCGTCGTTACGCTTCGCCAGCTCAAAGGTGATGTCTGGGACGACGACGCCCAGCGAGAGCGTTTTAATACGAATCTTCTCGTCAGCGTTTTCGCGCTTGGTGTCCAGGAACTTCATGATGTCAGGGTGGTGCGCGTTGAGATACACAGCACCTGCGCCCTGGCGTGCGCCGAGCTGGTTTGCGTAGGAGAAGGAGTCCTCCAGCAGCTTCATCACTGGAATCACACCAGACGACTGGTTCTCGATGTGCTTAATGGGCGCGCCGGCCTCACGAATGTTCGACAGCAGCAACGCTACGCCGCCGCCGCGCTTCGACAGCTGCAACGAGGAGTTAATCGCACGGCCGATGGACTCCATATTGTCCTCGATGCGCAGCAGGAAGCAAGACACGAGCTCGCCGCGCTGCGCCTTGCCTGCGTTGAGGAATGTCGGCGTCGCTGGCTGGAAGCGGCCCGTCATGATCTCGTCGACCAGTGCGGATGCTACCTCTTCCCTGCCGTCAGCGAGGAAGAGCGCGGTCATCGCCACGCGGTCCTCGAAGCGCTCGAGGTAACGGCGACCGTCGAATGTCTTCAGCGTGTAGGAGGTGTAGTACTTGTACGCGCCCAGGAAGGACTTGAAGCGGAACTTAAAGGCATACGCACGCTTGAACGTGTCCTTCACGAACTCCCAGTCATATGCCTCAATAACCTCGGGCTCGTAGTACTTGTTGTCCACCAGGTACTTCATCTTCTCTTCGAGGTCGTGGAAGTACACCGTGTTCTGGTTCACGTGCTGCAGGAAGAACTGATTCGCAGCCTCGCGGTCCTTATCGAACTGGATCTGGCCGTTTTCGTCGTACAGGTTCAGTAGCGCGTTGAGCGTGTGGTAGTCCAGCTTGTCAGCCTCGTTGACTGGCTCCGGCACATTCTTGCCATGAATAGGGTTCGTAGACACAGATATCCTCTTGATGGTTCAGCGTTGATTAACGATCGGCGTTACGGTATTTATTTGTATATTTCTCGCGCAGTTGCGCTAAGCGTTGTGCGTTTTCCTGCCCCGGCAGCTGCCCAACCGACTCTAGCGCGTCTTCCTGCTCGGGGGTCAGCGGCAGCAAACCGAGGCGGTCGGCGTGCTCGATCAGCTGGTTGCGCACGCGAAGCACGTCGTCATCAGTACCCAGCAGCTCAAAGCGGAAAAGGTACGGGACGTTGCACTTCTCCGATATTACGTCACCAGCCAGGCCGTAGTCCGTGCCAAAGTTGGAGTTGCCAGACGCGATGACGCCACGGATATAGCTGCGGTTGTGTTCGTCATTCAAAAACTTGATGACCTGCGGCGGGACAGGTTTGGTGTTCACGTGCGTCATCGATACGCCCCCGCCATAGGTCGGGCAGATGAGGACGTAGGGCTCGTCGATAATTGGTGCTGGGTCCGTGCGCCGCAACGGAATACGCTGTGCCGGAAGCCTCACCTTATCGACGAACCGCTTCGTCGTCTCTGTCAACGACGAGAAGTACACGATCAACATGTTGGATGCCCTCTACATAAAAAGAGCCGCCAATGTGTAAAACACTAGCGGCGTGAGACGTCGGAAGAGTTAAGCCGCAGCCAGGCCACGGATGCGCTCCGGGCGGAACCCAGACCAGTGCTCGCCGTTTACCTCAACGACTGGTGCCTGGAGGTAGCCGAGCGCGAGGACGTAGTCACGCGCTTCGTCGTCGACGGAGATATCTACGAGGTCGTACTCCAGCCCTGCTTTTTCGAGTGCTTTGGTAGTTGCTTTGCACTGCATGCACGCCGGCTTGGTGTAAACGGTAATAGACATAACCTGTGGGCTCTCTCTCTACATAAAATGAAGACTATTTCGGGAGTTTTCCCCGCGCCGTCTTGATCGGCGCTACAAGAGAAGACACTATACCTTGGGTGATATTTCTGCAAGTGATACTACATATAGTAGTTACACGCGTGGTATTCCCAGCACGGCTCCCACCGCGGGTCCACATGTAGCCTAGACTATGAAAAATCACTTCCGATGACCTGAAAGCCCACCAATGTTTCGCTCCCACCCCAGCCCGCAGCAACGCTACAGCCACATGGCACGGCGCGCCGCGAGCGAGGTCATTGGCAGCTATTCGACGAGCTTCGGCGCCGCCACGCGACTACTTCCCGAGCCGCAGCGAACCGACATCCGCAACCTCTACGCGGTGGTGCGCATCGCCGACGAAATTGTGGACGGCGCCACCCCCTCCCCCGAGCGCGCGGCAGCCCTCAAGGACTACGAGCAGCGCGTCCGCAGCGCCACAGCAACCACGTTCCACACCGACCCGATCCTGCACGCCTTCGCCGATACCGCTCGCCGCTGCAACTTCGATGACGCCCACCTCGCTGCGTTCTTCACCTCGATGCGCCACGACGTAACCGGCGAGGCGCACACGGAGGAGTCCGTCGAGCGATACATCTACGGCTCCGCCGAGGTCATCGGTTTGCTGTGCGTGGATGTCTTCTTCGGGGGCCGACGCCCTCCCCAGGCCGAGTACAGCAAGCTGCAGGAAGGTGCGCGGGCGCTGGGGGCCGCGTTTCAGAAGGTGAACTTCCTGCGCGACTACGCCGACGACACCAACCGGCTCGCCCGTAACTACTTCCCGCAAGCTTCTTACCCGCTAACCAAGGCCGGCCGAGACGCGATCATCGCGGACATCCGCCACGACTTCGACGCCGCGTGGTCCGCCATCCCCGCGCTGCCCAAGCGCTGCGGTGTCGCCGTCGCGGTAGCGGCGAACCTGTTCGAAGCGCTCACCGACTTGCTCGCGGACACGCCACCAGAAGCCATCCTCACCCAACGAGTCCGGGTGTCCGCGCCGCGGAAAGCAGCGATCATCGCGCGGACAGCGGCGACGGGAAGGAGGCTGCAGTGACGGAGCGCGTTGTCATCATCGGCGGGGGAATCGCAGGCCTGGCAACAGCGTGCCTGCTGGCGAAGCGAGGTGCGGCGGTGGTGGTCGTCGAAAAAAATGGACACCTCGGCGGGCGCGCGGACGAGTTGCGCATCGACGGCTTCCGCTTCGAGACCGGCCCCTCCTGGTACCTCATGCCCGAGGCCTACGACCACTTCTTCGAGCTCATGGGCACCTCCACCGCGGCCGAACTCGACCTCCAGCTGCTCGACCCCGGCTACCGCATCTACCCCGAACACCACCCGCTTCTCGACGTTCCCTTCGGTACCGACGCCGTCGCCGACCTCTTCGAATCCCTCGAGCCCGGCGCGGGCGACGTGCTGCGCGACTACCTCGCCAGCGCCGCCGATGTCTACAACATCGCGCTCGACCGCTTCCTCTACACCACGTTCAGTTCGCTGCGGCCGTTCCTGCACCGCGACGTCGTCTCCCGCGCATTCACCCTCGCGGTGTTGCTGCTCCAGCCGCTGCAGCGCTACGTGGACAAGCGTTTCCGCGACCCGCGCCTGCGCCAGATCCTGCAGTACCCGGCGGTGTTCCTGTCCTCACAGCCGCGCGACACCCCGAGCCTGTACCACCTGATGAGCCACACCGACCTGACTCTCGGCGTGCGCTACCCACAAGGCGGATTCAGCGGCATCGTCACCGCGCTCGAGCGGCTCGCCCGCGCGCACGGCGTCGAAATCCTGCTTGAGCACGAGGCCACCAGCATCGAAGTTATCGACGGCTCCACCACCGGCATCCACGTGCTCAGCGACAGCGGAGAACGCTTCCTACCCGCCGACGTCGTCGTCGCCGCCGGAGACCTGCACCACACCGAGACTTCGTTGCTCCCCGCGTCTGCTCGCACCTATTCCGAGGCGCACTTTAAGCACCACAACCCAGGTGTGAGCTGCGTACTCGCGCTCATTGGTGTGCGCGGTGCGCTGCCGGAACTGCTTCACCACACGCTGTTCTTCTCCGAGGAGTGGGGCGAAGACTTCGACGCCGTGTTCCCTGCTGACAGCAGCGGCTCGCGCGACGCATCGCGCTCGATCTACGTGTGCAAGCCCTCCGCCACGGACCCAACCGTCGCCCCTTCCGGATGCGAGAATCTATTCGTGCTCATCCCCGTTGCTGCCGACCCGTCGATCGGTCACGGGGACGCGTACGGCGCTGCAGAGTCCCCGCGCGTCGCCGCCATCGTTGACGCGACACTGGACCTCATCGTCGCACGCACTGGTGTCGCTGACCTGCGGGAACGGGTCGTCGTGAAGCGAACTATCGGCCCCGCCGACTTCGCCGGACGCTACTACTCCTTCGCAGGTGGCGCCATCGGGCCTGCACATACCCTGCGGCAATCCGCGTTCTTCCGCGGTCGCAACATTTCCGCCAAAGTGGACAACCTGTACTACGCCGGGCAAACCACCGTTCCTGGCGTCGGTGTGCCCATGTGCCTCATCTCTGCCGAGAACGTGGTCAAGCGCATGCTCGGACTTCGTGACGCATCTCCTATACCAAAACTGTGAGAAGCTCGTGAAGATTCTGTACATTTAATTCATGCGAAGCCTTCGACCTGGTAAGACGCTTATCGCCCTTTTCACAGCCTTCGCGATGAGCGCCACTGTCATTTCCCCGCCCGACGCCACAGCCCAGACCACGAGCCAGTGGGTGCCCGATCAGCATGAGGAGCTGTTCGAACAGCGGGACAAACTTCTGTACTCGGAGGATGGCTCCGATTACATCTGCCAAGTTGCCCACATCGCCGACGGGCGCGTGTACACCGATGCGCTTTGCGGCGAAGGGCATTTCTTGTACTACCGCGACTCCGAGGGCTCCATACACTACTTCGAGGACAGGCAGACCGATTTTTCTCGCAACAAAGATCTCTTCCTGAATCGCTTCGCTTCCTACGCGATCCCGGACTCGCTGCTTCCACAAGTCGGTGAGTCAGCTGAGCCAATTCTCGGTTCGTACCTCTCGGCCGGGGATACCGTGACCGTTCACGGCCCACGGGAAGACTACGATGCAACGATTGAGAACACCACCGATGGTTTCCTGGCGATTACGCTTCCGAGCCATGCGTATTTGACACATGGCGCCCCAGTTTCAGTCGGCGGCCACTACCTTGGGATGTATGAGGACGTCTTTGACAACGACGACCACAGACAGGGACTCGTCCTCCTCGCAGACCCAGAAGTTCCTCCGACAAGCGAACCGAACAAAGTGGCGTTACTCCTCGAGCGTGAATCCATGCTGTCATATGCTCCGGGCGAAGTAAGCACGATTAACCAAGGTGACAAGATTTTTAACAACGGTCATCGTTGCACCGTCGGATACATCGATAAGTCCAACAGCCGTATTTTCTTAGCTGGTCACTGCAGCGATGGCGGCCCTCTCTACTTCACCGACACACAAAAAAGGAACTATTACCTGGGCACGATGGTGACTGAGTTCGACTTCGAGGGAAGTCTCACCAACAGCACCATGAGCAAAGACTGGGGCTATATCGATATCCCCGAAAACCGCTCGGCATTGCTCGGGGAGAATCGCTACTCCTCCGACAGCGTTCTCCTACCGTCGATGCTTCGCGTCGGACAGATGGTGTACGGCTTCGGTCAAACAACCGGCCACGTGATGGAGAACTACGTCATGGGCGTGATTAATAACGTCATCCTCCTCACACAACAAAATCCGATGCATGAGGGAGATTCCGGTGGGCCGAACTGGATCGTCGATGACGAAGGCAAAAAACACTTTATCGGGGTCAACTCCGGGAGTGACGATGTCCCAGAAGGTCAAGCCCACAAATACGGTATTGCTGTCGGATGGGAAGAAACTCCAACTAGCGACGAGTACGTCAACTACTCGGGCCTCGCGATGCAACAGGGGGACGCTTACCAAAAGGCACAGGACGAGGCCGAGAACCCCGTCGCGGTCAACCAAGGCGACACCGTGGGGCTCGACGACAATGATCGCGACCTCTTCCTCGACCAGGAGTGCACAGCGAAATACATCGATCACGTCCACCAGCGGATCTACACCAGTCCCGCGTGCACCGGGCCGGGCGGCGCGCGCGGAGTTTCTACGACATACGGGTGGCCCAAGCACTGGGCACTGGCCGAAATCGGTAGCTTCTATGATGCGCAGCTCCCCTACATCCAGGCCCCAAATGGCACACGGTTGGGCGAAAACCCTGGTGCTCCTGGAGCGCTCCTATCGACCGGCCAGGTACACCTTAGTGACACGGCTAGCATCGACTGGCGTTCGTTGACGGTGGCAGGCACAGTCGGCGACGCGATCATGCTTCTCCCCTACGGGGATTTTGAGCCGGAGGTGAACACGCCGGTCACCATCGGCGACAACGTTGTCGGCCTTGTTTCCGGGATCTACTACGACGAGAACGGCCATGTGAAGGGCATTGAAGTTCAGAGCCTTCTCGAGACGAATCCGATTGAGCTTCCAGAGGGCTGGCAGGAAGACCTTCTCTACGAGTACGCGAAGGCAACTGACGAGACCGCCCCCGTGATTGTGGACGTCGAAAAGAAAGAATTCGACTCCGATGCCGAGATTGAACCCTTCGAATTCACCATCACGGACGAGTACAACGAGCTGACCGTCGAGGTAACCGACCTGCCAGAAGGTCTGTATGCGGACATTCAGTACGACGAACCACGGCTCCGCGCCACCGTCACTGTTCGAGGGACGCCGACGAAGCCAGGGGAACAAGATGCAACCGTGACGGCACGCGACGCACGTGGGAACGAAAAATCGAGCAGTATCAGTTTCCAGATTAACGACGCCACTCCGCCCGTGATCGATACCACTGCGCTGGTCCTGGAGGCTGGCGAGTACGCCGACCACAAGATTCCGGTCACTGATAACAGCGACAGTTTCCTTACTGTGACAGTCAGTGCACTCCCTGATGACCTCACGTCATATGAGGAACACATTTACGGGCAGACCACCGCCGTCGGAACGCACGAGCTTCAGGTAACCGCCACGGACGCCGCTGGCAATACTGCAACGGAAACAGTTCAGCTCGAGGTGCGCGACACGAAGAAGCCAGCCATCAACATGCGGAGCAACGCTCGCTGGGAAGCCAATTCAGAATTCAATGACTCCATCAGCGTCGACGTTGACGACGTAACCCCAGTCAGTGTGCGCGTCGACGGCCTGCCCCGAGGCCTGTCTTATGACGACACCAACGGCGTCATCGATGGCGTCACCGACGCGGTCGGCTCGCACGCCGTCACCATCAGCGCTACCGACACCAGCGGCAACACGTCCGAGTCGGAGCTCGAGCTGGTTGTGGAGGACACCACTGCACCAACAGTGCAAAACGCTGAGTTTTCGTCCGAAGTCGGTTCACCGTTTTCGTATGTTGTTAATGCAACAGACAGCGTGGGACTAAAGCGGGTTACCGTTTCGGGCCTCCCTCACGGCCTGCGCTTCGACGAAAACTCTCGCACAATCAGCGGTATTCCTTCATCGCTTGGATACTTCCAAGCTTTTGTCACAGCTTCTGATAGGGCTGGAAATACTGGAGACGGTGTCATCGAATTCCGCGTGGTGGACACCGTCTTGCCTCGCATCTTGGTTGACCACAACCCGCCTGCGGCAACTAAGTTCGACCTGCCGATCCGAGTCGAGGACGCAACCAAGACCGCGTTGTCCGTGACCGGCCTGCCAGCCGGACTGCGACATAAAGGGAACCGGATTGTTGGTTCGACCAAAGATTCGGGCACACACCGTGTAGTCATCACCGCCACGGATGAAGCCGGCAATCAAGCTTCCGAGACGATCACCCTTTCAGTGCCGAAGCCTCGCCCAGCCAAGACGACAGCTCCCGCAGCTCCGTCAACGCAAACAAAGGTCCCGGCAAGACCATCTAAGACGACGGTGCCCTCGACGTCAGCTACGTCAGCCCCGCAGAAGCCGAAGGGGACGACCCCAGCTGCCGAGTCTCCGCGTCAAACTTCGGTCCCAGCCAAGCCGTCCGACGAGGCAACAACGCCTACAGCCCCGTCCGAAACAACTCCGGCGGCTAGCACGCAGTCCGAGCCCCCAACTGAAGAAGGTGGCAGCGCCTCCGGTTCCTCGAAAGGCGGAATCGCAGCACTGGTAATCCTGGGTATCATCGCGTTGGTTGGTGGCGTCGTCGCTACGAACCCTCAGCTGATGAAGCAGATTCAGTCAATGCTGCCGTAGGAAGATGCACCGACGTGCTTAGACTGTGGGACGGTCCCAGTCCCACGTCGGTGCAATCTCATCCGCAAACGAATCCACACCCCACCCATCCAACTCAATCTCGGCAGCATCATCGCGATACCCCACCCGGCCAGGCTCACACACCCACTGCTCACCACTTACAAACCGGAAATACAACACAGGCCCAGGCTTGACCACCCGAATAAACCCATCAGTGACCAACGAATGACACCTCGAGCACAACGGCACAAGATTTTCTATATCCGTCGCACCACCTTCGGCCCAATCCCGAATATGATGCATCTGCAAGAACCTGGTATGCCCACACCCCGGCACCGCGCACTTATGCCCCCACATCCCTAACAACACCTGCACCTGCTTCGGGCTTGCAAGCCTGCGTTTGCGCCCAAACTTGATCACCTGCCCCTGGGCGTCATAGAGCACACCCATCAAATCTGCATGATCTACCAGATTGGCAAGCCGTGCGGCAGGAGCGGCCATGTGATTCGGTAAAAACGCTCGCCCATCTGATGTCATATGCACCATCACCTGTGCCGCCGGCGCCATCGTGGCGTGTGTGGCGGCCCCGGTGCGCACCATGTGCACCAACCCCATGAGTGATTGCAGCATTAATCGTGCCGGTGGCAGCCCGAAGGTTGAGCGCATCATCTGCGCATCAGCCTCATCCATCGCGTGGTCATCCGCATAGGCGTGCGCTCCTGCGCGCAGGGCTGCTTGAAAGGCCACACCGTCGGTAGCGTTCATGCAAAACCAGCCACGTAGGTATTGGCCGTCTTCACGGATGGTCAGCCCGCAGTGTTCACCAGCATCCTGAGGTTGCCTATTGGTGGGGGTTGCGCCTGCAAGGGCGTATACGAGGCCTTGGTAGCCAGATTCGGCGGCTATCTCTACGAGTTCGTGTTGGTTTGTGTCGGTGGCGTAGTCGAGCATGTATCGCACACTGGTGTAGTCGATGCTTCCTTGTCGTAGCGCGTCGAGGATGGTGGGAAAGACGGTGAGTTTGCGTGCGACGGCGGCGTATTCGTAGGCGCGGGTGCGTTTCATTTTTAACACTCTGGCAAGCCATGCCCCGGTTGAGGCACACCCGTAGGCTTCGGCGAGGTTGTGGGTGTCGAATTC
>NZ_JAEUWV010000020.1:0-31804 GCF_024102595.1 Corynebacterium lipophilum | reverse complement strand
CCCGACGCTTCGCATCGAGTTCGAGCTTGCGCTTTTGCTGCATCAACGCGGAGACTTCCTTGCGTAACTGCTGGATTTCAACGCACTCATCCATCGTCAACGTTCCAATCCTCCTTGGTGTAGTACGCGTGGTGAGATCACCATCGGCAACCATTGCTGTCCAGCGTCGCACGGTGTGGTCAGCAAGTCCATGTTCAATCAACCACGCTTCTTTCTGGCCATACGGCACCAGCTGATATTCAATGACCATCTCACGGATGTAGTCAGGTGAATACCTTCCCCGATATGCTTCATCAACGCTGCGTTTGGCTCGTTGAATACCATCTAAACCATCAGTGGTGGACTTTGATAACTGTAATGCGCGGGCCCAGCGCTTGATATCGCAAGACTGGATTGCCTGTCGGGCGCACCACGGGCCTTTCGTGCCGTACGGCAACCGGTTATAAATCGTGATCATTTGCCGCTGTTGTGCTGGATGAAACCACCTGCCAGAGCCAGTACTGCGGTACGGGGAGAACACGAACGCTACTGCTTGAAGTGAGGCCAACGTGTCTTCATCGAGTACTTCCCCTACCGCCAGCACACGCGGTGGCATTGCTAGGATCTCTTTGACTTCCTCGCGTGATGTTTTAGTCTTGCCCCCGTGGGTCCTTACCGGGGTTGCAACGGTCGGTGGTGACGTCAACGCTGACGGCACCAACTCAGGCAACTGTGGGTCGGTCATGAACAAAACCTCCTATGGATTGACGTTCACAACCATCCTGTCACTAAGGGAAAACGGGAATGTGGTGTCTGGGCAGGGGAGGTGCGCACCAAATTCCTGGTTTTTCGGCGGCCAGGTTTGGAAAAGCCTAGGTCGGCGGGGGTACGGGAGGGAATGTGGTGCGCGCGACAAGGGAGTGAGTGCCAAAGGACGCAATTCCTGTTGGGAGAGGGGGTAAAGGCCCAGGTCGTGAAAAGGGGGTTGCGTCCTTTGGCACTGAGGCGAGGGGGAGTGCACCAAATTCCCTCTCGTGGAGTTGACGACCTGGGGAAACGCCGAGGGGGTCTTGCGGAAAACGGGAATGTGGTGTCTGGGCGGGGGACACGCGCACCAAATTCCTGGTTTTTCGGCAGCCGGGTTTAGAAAAGCCCAGGTCGGCGGGGGACAGGGAGGGAATGTGGTGCGCGAGGGGCCTCAGCGGGGCCTCCGAGGAGGCTAATCCTCGGAGAAGCCCGCCTGGTTGAGCTCCCAGTAGGCGCCGCGGCGGGCGAGGAGGGAGGCGTGATCGCCTTGCTCGACGATGTGGCCGTCCTGCATGACCAGGATGAGGTCGGCGTCGCGGATGGTGGAGAGGCGGTGGGCGATGACGAAGCTGGTGCGGTCGGCCTGGAGGGCGGCCATGGCGTGCTGCACCATCAGCTCGGTGCGGGTGTCCACGCTGGAGGTGGCTTCGTCGAGGATGAGCAGAGATGGCTTCGAGACGAAGGCGCGCGCGATGGTGATCAGTTGGCGTTCGCCGGCGGAGAGGGCGCCGCCGTCCTGGTCGATGACGGTGTGGTAGCCGTCGGGGAGGGTGTGCACGAAGCGGTCGACAAGGGTGGCTTTGGCGGCGGCGATGACGTCCTCGTCGGTGGCGTCGAGGCGGCCGTAGCGGATGTTTTCCAGGATGGTGCCTTCGAAGAGGGTGGCGTCCTGAAGCACCATGCCGACCTGGCTGCGCAAGTCTTGGCGCGACATCGACTGCGTATCGACGCCATCAAGGAGAATCTGGCCCGAGTCGATGTCGTAGAAGCGCATCAACAGGTTGACCAGGGTGGTTTTGCCGGCGCCGGTCGGCCCAACGATGGCGACCTTCTGGCCCGGCTGCACCTCCAGGTTGAGGTCCTGGATGAGGGGAGTGTCGGTGTAGGAGAAGTGGACGTCGATAAATTGGACGTGCCCGGAGGCGCGCTTCGGGCTGGTGTGTGACTCGCGGGGCTCCTCGGGGGCGTCGATGAATTCGAAGACGCGCTCGGCGGACGCGACGCCGCTTTGCACCATCTGGGCCATGCCGCCGAGCTCCCCGAGCGGCTGGTTGAACTGGCGCGAGTACTGGATGAACGCCGTCGCCGCGCCGAGCGTCAGCGAGCCGTTCACGACTTTCAGGCCGCCGAAAACCGCGATGAGGACGTAGGAAAGGTAGGAGATGAACTGCATGATCGGCATCATGAGCCCGGAGAGGAACTGCGCGGAGGCGGAGGCGGTGTAGAGGTCGCGGTTGCGGGCGTCGAAAATTTCTTGAGAGGCGTCCTGGCGGCCGAAGAGCGTGATCACCTCATGGCCCGAAAAGGACTCCTCGATGTGTCCGTTGAGCTGGCCCGTTGCGCGCCACTGCTGCTTGAAGTGCCGCTGCGAACGCTTGCCGATCACCCCAACCACCAGGCCCGTCAGCGGAATCGAGACGAGGGCAAGCAGGGTGAGCTGCCACGACACCGTAAACATCATCGCCATGATGCCCAACACCATCAACACCGACTGCAACGCCTGCGACAGCGCCTGCTGCAACGTCTGCTGCACATTATCGACGTCGTTCGTGGTGCGCGACAGGATATCGCCGCGCTGGCCGCGGTCGAAGTAGCTCAGCGGCACCCGGTTCAGCTTCGCCTCCACCTGGGCGCGCAGGCGGTAAATCTCGCGCATGACCATGCGGTTCAGCAGGAAACCCTGCAACCACATCAGCAGGCTGGCGCCGACGTAGAGCGCCAACACCGCCAAGATCAGCTGGCCGAGGCGCGAGAAATCGACGCCCACACCAGGGGTCACATCCATCCCGGACAGCATGTCCGCGAACGTGTCCTGGCCGCCCGCGCGCAGGCCCTCAATCACCTGCTCCTGGGTGGCGCCGGCGGGCAGGTGGGCGCCGATCGCGCCCGAAAAGATGACGTCCATCGCGTGGCCCATCACGCGCGGGGCGTACACATTCAGCCCGACGGACACGCACACCAGCGCCACCACCAGGGCAAACAACGCATTGTGCGGGGCCAGCAGACCGACCAGCCGCTTCGCGGACGGCCAGAAGTTCTTCGCGGAGCGCGGGGCGCCGCCGAAGTGGCCGTCCATGGAGCCCTCGAGCTTCTGGATTTCCTCGTCTGTGAGTTCGACTTGGTCCTTAGCCATTATTTTGCCTCCACAGTCTGCTGGGACCGGACAATTTCCTGATACGTCGGCGAAGTTTGCAGCAGCTCATCGTGGGTGCCGCGGGCCACGATGCGGCCGGCGTCGAGAACCAGGATCTGGTCCGCGTTCTGGATCGAGCTGACACGCTGCGCCACCACGATCACCGTCGCGTCAGCCACGTGCTCGGCCAGCGCTGCGCGCAGCCGCGCGTCCGTGGTCATGTCGAGGGCGGAGAAAGAGTCGTCGAAGAGGAGGACGCCGCGCCGCTCCACAATCGCGCGCGCAATGCACAGGCGCTGGCGCTGCCCGCCGGACACGTTCGTGCCGCCCTGGGAAATCGGCATCTCGAGGTCATCCACGAAGGTGGCCTGCGCGATCTCGAGCGCCCGCCACAGCTGCTCATCCGTCGCATCCGGGCTGGCCACACGCAAATTCGACGCCACCGTCCCCGAGAACAAATACGGCTTCTGCGGCACCATCGCCACCGCGCCCACCAGCTGTGCACGGCGTAACGACGCCACATCCCGACCACCAACCAGCACCCGACCGCCCGTCGGCGCGTAGAGACGCGGAATCAACCCCAACAACGTCGACTTGCCCGAACCCGTCGAACCGATAATCGCGGTTGTTTCGCCAGGGTTGGCTTGGAAGGAAATGCCGTCCAGCACCGGCTCCTCCGCGCCCGGGTACGTGAAGGTCACGTCCTCGAAGGTGACGGTGCTGTTTGTCGGGGCGGCTGCGCTGGCCGGTGGCTCGATCAGCGACGGCTCGTGCTTCAACACCTCCGTGATACGGGTGGCGCACACCAGGGCGCGCGGCAGCATCATCGCCATGAACGCGCCCATCATCACCGCGGCGAGGATTTGTAGGAGGTACTGCAAGAACGCCGTCAACGACCCGACCTGCACCTCACCCGCGTCCACACGGTGGCCGCCGAACCAGAGGACCGCCGCCGTCGCCAGGTTCAGGATCAGCATGATCACCGGGAACATCATCACAAACAACTTGCCGATCCTCAGACTCAACCGCGTGAGGTCGGCGTTGGCGGCGTCGAAACGCTCGGACTCGAACTCCTCCCGCGTAAACGCACGCACCACGCGCACGCCCGCGATCTGCTCGCGCAGCACGCCATTAATACGGTCAATCTTCGACTGCATCGAGCGGAACAACGGTAGGAGGAGACCGATCAGCGCCGCCACGACCACCGCCAACACAACGACAGAAACCGCGACCAGCCAGCTCATCCCCGGATCCTCCCGAACCGCCATGACCACGCCGCCGACCATCATGATCGGCACCGCCACCATAAAGTTCAAGAACATCAAGAACACCTGCTGGACCTGCTGCACGTCATTCGTCCCGCGCGTAATCAGCGTCGCCGAACCGAAGTGCGACATGTCCTCCGCCGAGAACCGCGACACCCGACCGAACACCTCCTCGCGGATATCACGACCTGTGCCCATCGAGGCCCTCGACCCGAACCACACCGCCGCACACGCCGCGATCACCTGCACAAACGCCACTGCCAGCATCACGCCGCCGGTGCGCCAGATGAAGGGGACGTCACCTTGGGAGACGCCTTCGTCGATAATTTTTGCGTTCAGGCTGGGCAGGTAGAGCGTCGCCGCAGTCGTGATTGCCTGCAGCAACACCACCGCGAGCATCGCGCCGCGGTACGGGCGCGCGTGCCTGCGCAGGAGCCTTACGAGGTCCATGGGCGGTCCTTTACAGATCGTGGAATTGGAAAGTTTGATTGTAGGCGTCATTTTTTGGGGGGACAGGTAGTGATGATGAGTTTGCTCGAGATTTTGTGAACAGAATTGCGTTTTTGCTTGCGTCCCACTTTTCGCTTTCCGACGCCCACTTCGCCCCCACCGCGCCAACCGGGTACCATGGAACGCGGTCAGTCACCATTGCCTGTCACATTGCTTGGCTCTGATGACAGCAACAGCGTGACGACCTCCTTTCGGGTCTGGTGGGGCCCGAACCTAAAGGGCCTGGTGGGGCCCATGGTGGGGCAGCCCGCGCGGTACTACGGTACGGCGCGGGCTGTTTTGGTTGGGGGTGGGTGGTGTTGGGCTTGAGGTTAGCGGGTTTTGATGGCTTTTGGCTTTTGAAGGCTTCTCCCGGTCTGGCTGTCTGGCTGTCTGACCCACCCCGCCGCTCCAGAATTGTTCCCCGGACCTACGGGTCTTGGGAACTTTCTTCGTAGACAGGCGTCGTGACCTGGAGAAACGTAGGTACTGGTCGACGGGAGCGGGTCTGAAACGCAAAATGGTTCCCGAGCGCGGGAACTATTTTGCTGGTCGATGGTTAGTGTTGGATACGAAACGGATAGGCCGTATACTGGCGAGAGTGAAACGGGAAAACGCCCGTACAATACAGGTCACAGGCCCTCACTTTCGTGAGGGCCTGCCCTTTTTGTTGAGGTGGACGTGTCGTGACCGAAGGTATATCCGGATGGATCTATCTGGATCGGCCTACAACAAGTGAATTCGATCCAAGGAGAGGGCGTCGGTAGATCGTGGTTGATTAGGCAACCAAGCTCCCCTTCGATAAGACAATTCGCCCTGGATTTTCCCAGCGAATGGCGTGCTACGGCAGAAAGTGCATGGATTCTATAAACTGCCAAAAGACCGGACCACCGCACAAACGCAGGGAACACCCTTGAAAACGTATTGCGTCGAGACTCAACGAGCTCATCCCCGCAAGCACATGGAGCGTTAAAGACCTCGTCACAAAGCCTCAGAAAAGAACACACTATGTGGCTCTTTCCCACCCGCTCGGGGGCGCACGGCGCACCAGGCATCCCGATCCAAACAGTGTTGGGCTCATCCCCGCGAGCGCGGGGAGCACCGAGTGCGCCGTTATGCGGCCCGCGAAGGGTCGGGCTCATCCCCGCGAGCGCGGGGAGCACATCGGTGGTGCACCTACGAAAGCGTTATTGATGGGCTCATCCCCGCAGGCGTGGGGAGCACAGACCGTTACGGGCCACACGGTCGGTGCCCGCCGGCTCATCCCCGCAGGCGCGGGGAGCACGTGTTCGCACACCATGGCGCGCTAGGTGCGCCGGGCTCATCCCCGCAGGCGCGGGGAGCACCAGTTCACGCCCCGCGCCTTTCGCGTCCTGGCGGGCTCATCCCCGCAGGCGCGGGGAGCACTCATTCTTGCCGGAGAAGTTGAACGCGGCGGTGGGCTCATCCCCGCAGGCGTGGGGAGCACAGACCGTTACGGGCCACACGGTCGGTGCCCGCCGGCTCATCCCCGCAGGCGCGGGGAGCACAGCGCCCCGGAAGCGGCAACAGCCTTGTTCACGGGCTCATCCCCTCAGGCGCGGGGAGCACGAAATTCACCCGGTGGAATTCGACGAGGAGCTGGGCTCATCCCCGCAGGCGCGGGGAGCACCGCAAAAATCAATGGCCTCGAACCCCAATGAGGGGCTCATCCCCGCAGGCGCGGGGAGCACCAATCACGTCCCGTCACCTCCTTCATCTTCAGCGGCTCATCCCCGCAGGCGCGGGGAGCACGGGGCGTTGACGTTTGAGGCGTGGGCGCGTGAGGGCTCATCCCCGCAGGCGCGGGGAGCACCACCTCGCGCACGGCGGTATCGACGAGGCAGTGGGCTCATCCCCGCAGGCGCGGGGAGCACCTCAAAAGATAGTCGCTAATTGACCTGCCAAACGGCTCATCCCCGCAGGCGCGGGGAACACCCGTCACGATTACGCGCATGCCTTTGGCCAGTGGGCTCATCCCCGCAGGCGCGGGGAACACCCGTCACGATTACGCGCATGCCTTTGGCCAGTGGGCTCATCCCCGCAGGCGCGGGGAACACAGCTTCGCCTTATCAAACTCGGTTCCCAGCTGAGGCTCATCCCCGCAGGCGCGGGGAACACAGACCTCGCCGTCCGTGAGGTGGCGGGTTGGGGGGCTCATCCCCGCAGGCGCGGGGAACACGGAATCCGGCCACCTAAGCCCCTGGAGGTGAGAGGCTCATCCCCGCAGGCGCGGGGAACACGACCAGATTTACAAGGCGGCATCGCAGGGCAAGGGCTCATCCCCGCAGGCGCGGGGAACACTTTTGTTGTCTCAGGACGCTACAGCGCGACTGCGGCTCATCCCCGCAGGCGCGGGGAACACTGGACCCGCGCACATTCATTACGTCCCCGCTGGGGCTCATCCCCGCAGGCGCGGGGAACACATCGACCCCCTAACCGACCCCTCACCGTAGGGGGGCTCATCCCCGCAGGCGCGGGGAACACCGGCCTGGTTCTGGGTCGGTTGCTGAGGCGTCGGGCTCATCCCCGCAGGCGCGGGGAACACAGCTTCTCGACATGCTCCGCCACCCGCGTATCCGGCTCATCCCCGCAGGCGCGGGGAACACCCAGTGCTTGCCCGGCATCGTCCACGGGTGATGGGCTCATCCCCGCAGGCGCGGGGAACACTTCTCCCCGGCGCGCCCCATGATGGAAGGAGACGGCTCATCCCCGCAGGCGCGGGGAACACGGCTTCGAGATGCGCTGTGTGTGAGGCGCAAGGGGCTCATCCCCGCAGGCGCGGGGAACACGGCTCGAGATGCGCTGTGTGTGAGGCGCAAGGGGCTCATCCCCGCAGGCGCGGGGAACACACAACCGGGGGTTCAAACCGGGCAAGGGTGCGCGGCTCATCCCCGCAGGCGCGGGGAACACAGGCCGGGAAACCTCGATAGCGCGCGCCGCGCCGGCTCATCCCCGCAGGCGCGGGGAACACGGGTTGCCGAGTCCCATGAGGCCACTGTCGATGGGCTCATCCCCGCAGGCGCGGGGAACACCCAACCGGTCATAATTGCTGCTCATGCGGTCACGGCTCATCCCCGCAGGCGCGGGGAACACTTTACTGATGGCTAGGCGAAAGCTGATTGGGGGGCTCATCCCCGCAGGCGCGGGGAACACTCGCGGGTGGTGTGCCCCGGCTCTTCATTGGACGGCTCATCCCCGCAGGCGCGGGGAACACGGTCAGGGGCAACATTTTCACGAGATGAAACAGGGCTCATCCCCGCAGGCGCGGGGAACACTTCCCGCGCCAGCGCCGGTGCGAGGGCCGCGAGGGCTCATCCCCGCAGGCGCGGGGAACACGCCGACCGTATGGCCCGCACCGTGGAAGTCGTGGGCTCATCCCCGCAGGCGCGGGGAACACTGGGGGTTATAGGTTTCGTTCATCATTCATCGGGGCTCATCCCCGCAGGCGCGGGGAACACCCGCTGTTACCTCCCACATCTGCAGCTGTGGGGGGCTCATCCCCGCAGGCGCGGGGAACACGACTGCCCCCGCACCGCACCAGCACGCGATTTGGGCTCATCCCCGCAGGCGCGGGGAACACCGCGTTTCATCGCTATCCATCGCTGCCCATCGGGGCTCATCCCCGCAGGCGCGGGGAACACTTGTGCGCTCAGACCAGTTCACGCCCCGCGCTTGGCTCATCCCCGCAGGCGCGGGGAACACACAGCCCCTTTATTGAAAAGGATTACACATGCTGGCTCATCCCCGCAGGCGCGGGGAACACGTAGACCTTTCAGTGTGTAGTGTGTTACGCCGGGGCTCATCCCCGCAGGCGCGGGGAACACTTCATGTCGCCAGGGCACAACGCCCCGGCAACGGGCTCATCCCCGCAGGCGCGGGGAACACAAAAACCTTTCTAGGTAGGTGAAAGTGTGGCTGGGCTCATCCCCGCAGGCGCGGGGAACACACTTGCTGAGCTGCAAGTTTTGGAGCCTGTACCGCATTCTACATACGACTTGCGATCGGAACATAACCCCGCCGACGCAGGGAGAATCTAAAGCCTCGATCCAATCAAGGCTCATCCCTGCCGAAGCGGGGATACTTAGAATTTAGTGCCTGAATCTGCCGTGCTCAAAAGAGTTAAGTATTTTTTCGTTAACTGATTAGAGCGGGTTCCGGGTTGCATTGGTATGAAACACTTGCTATAACTTGAAGCAACATCGACAAAAGGATTAAAACATGAGGCCCGGACACGAACTGCCAGAAAGCACGCTCGAGACAGCTCAGCTGTTCGAAAAGTGGGTCTCGAAACGCTCCCCGCAGGCGCAGTCTCTTTGGGCCAAGTCCGGCGATGAGACTGGCCATCTTTCAGTTCCCCAGCATCTAGTAGATGCAGCCTGTGCCGCAGCTGCGGTGTTCGACGTATGGGTCGCCGATAACATCAAACGCGAGATCGCGGGGCATCTAGCAATCACCGTCGAGGAGCTCCGCACTTTTTATATTTGGCTCGCTGGCACTCACGACGCGGGGAAGATTACCCGCTCTTTCCAGACCCAGCTTCAGGATCGAGCCGGGTACGAGCATATCATCAATGCCATTGTCGATACTGGCCTTGACCTCGAAAAAGATGAACTTCTGAAGATGCCGCACGGCAGGAGTTCGGGAGTCATCCTGAGGCGCTGGCTGGAAACACAAGGCATGCCGCGAACGATGGCTACTTGGGTTGGGTCGACAGGGGACGCGCACCACGGAGTCGCGTCGACAGGCGACGAGAAGACAGCCGTTGAAAACGAATTCAGCAAGTACCCAGCGGCATGGCTAGGCGTTCAAGACGAAATTGTCAGCGCAATGACGACGACGCTGCACGCGCAACCGGTCCTAGACAAAATCGGAAAGATCGAGGACCCCGAGGCGGGGGTTGCGCAGTTCCTGACTGGCTTGGTGGTCATTGCGGACTGGATAGCGTCGAATGCTGAGGCGTTTCCGATGGTCGTCGATAAAGGACAGGTCGAGAGGCTGCGGTCGGGGATGGCGCAGACCGACCTCACGGCTCCATGGCACCCAGTTAAACCGATCAGCGACATCGACGAGCTGTATCGAGCATCATTTGCCTGGCCTCAACACTTCAATGCGCGCAACGTGCAACGCGCACTCGCTGAAGCTGCCCGGCGCGCAACCCGGCCCACGCTGTTCATCCTTGAGGCGGAGACTGGCGTCGGTAAGACTGAGGCGGCGCTTGCCGCAGCACACATCATCGCTGATCAGACTGGTGCACAGGGCATCTATTTTGCGGCCCCCACTATGGCCACTGCGAACGGGCTACTGGAGCGAACCATCGACTGGGCGCGCAACACCTCGGACGTTGGCACTGTCACGTCGCTGTACCTCGCACACTCCAAAAACCAGCTCTCACGGGCAGCAATGAGTCTGCCGCGCGGAATCGCCGAAGACGAAACGTCAAACCACGGTGATGTGATCGCGAGCAGCTGGATGCGAGGGAGACGTCGCGGCCTCCTCTCAAACATTGTCGTTGGCACTATTGACCAAGTCTTAATGATGTCGCTTATGCAACGCTTTTCGATGCTGCGTCACGCCGCGCTAGCTGGAAAGGTCATCATTTTCGACGAGGTTCATGCCTATGACGCGTACACTTCCGAATACCTCGAAACCACACTTGAGTGGCTTGCTTACTACGGCGCGAGCGTCATTATGATGTCTGCGACGTTGCCAGCCCAGCGACGGGCCTCGCTCGTCGAAGCGTACACCGGGGTGGCTCCCGAGGAAGCACCACACGGCTACCCGCTGATTACGGTCGCCGATGAGTCTGCAACGACGTACATCACGCCACCCCCAAATCCAACCAACATGGTGGCCACCATCGAGCACATCGACGACTCACTCGACACTCTTCGAGGCACGCTCGACAACCTGCTTATCGACGGCGGCTGCGCCCTTATCATCTGCAACACCATTGCCCGCGCCCAAGATGCGTACCGGGAGCTCAAAACCCAGTACGCGGATGACATCGAACTGCACCACGCCGGCTTCATCGCCTGGGAACGATTGCAAAAGGAAGACGCACTCCGGGAACAACTCGGCCCGCACGCGCGGCGCGGCGCAGGTCGCCCATACCGCAAAGTTGTTGTTGCAACCCAGGTCGCCGAGCAGAGTCTGGATATCGACGCCGACGTACTGATCACCGACATCGCGCCGATGGACCTGGTAGTACAACGCGCTGGCCGACTACAGCGTCACAGCCGCCCGGTCGATGACCGTCCACCTCAACTACAGGATCCGAAGATCTTTATTCGCGGCGTGCTCTCGCCCCTGCCGACTCCTGAATTCGACGGTGGTGCGATGGCTATTTACGACCCTCAGATTCTTCTTTCCACGCTGCTCCACCTACCCACTACGTTCCGTCGACCGGACGACATTGAAGCGCTCGTTCAATCGACGTATGACCTGGACACGACCGTAGTGCCCGACGAGATGCAGCAAATCTGGGATGAAGCCGCCGGAGTAAGCCAATTAAGGCAGCACAACGCGCGAAAACGCTCAACGTCGTTCCGGACTCCATCCCCGTTTCATGCTGAGACTCTCATTGAATTCTTCGAAAACAAAGGTGCAGCGCTGAACCTGGACAGGGAAGAAGCCGGTGCTGCGCAGGTTCGCGACGCGGAGCCCACCGTCGAAGTGATCCCGATTATCGAGACTGACTACGGGTACCGGCTATGGGGCGTCGATAAGGAAGTACTTGCCGACGCCGAGCCTGACTATCAGACGGCATTCCAACTCGCATCAAGCACTGTGCGACTCCCGGCGCGCCTGACGCGATACGAGAGCGACTTCAACATCGTCATGGATGCGCTCGAGGAAAATACCCCTGTCACCTGGAGTAAGCACTACCTACTCAACGGCCAACTCGCACTTCCCCTCGACGAGGACGGCGAAACAAGGATCGGCCGATTCCTCGTTCGCTACAGCAGCGAGCTCGGAATCGAAGTCTCGTTCGAAAGGGGTGAGTAGTGGTGTCCCCTCCACCGCTACGCTGTAGTCATACGCACAACAATGAGAGAAAGGAGTGATGAACGTGACATTCAACCTCGTACATGAACCGTGGATCTGCACCACAACGGCTGACGGCGACAAAGTCCTCAGCTTGCAGCAAATTTTCGACGGCACCGAGCAGCCACTCAGCGTCGTCGGCGACTCACCGACGCAGGACTACGCGGTGCTCCGAGTGCTGCTTGCCATTTACTGGCGAGCGCACCACCATCACCTCAAGAGTTCAGTACCCACCGGCCGACGAAGCCGAGGTTTCCGCTGGGAGTCGTGGTTCCAGGAACAACGCAACCAGGCGAGACAGCACCAGCGCGATGACATCGTTCTTGCTTATCTGAAGGAATACGAACACCGCTTCAATCTGATCGACGATGAAGTGCCGTTCATGCAGGTAGCGAACCTGCATACCAGCAAGAATACGCATTCACCTATCTCGAGGATCCTCCCAGACGCTGAGGCAGATTTCTTTACGATGCGCACCGGCGCAGGGCGCGCCTCCATTTCGTTCCCGGAGGCAGCCAGGTGGCTGATCCACCAACACGCCTACGATTACTCTGGCATCAAATCTGGCGCTGCAGATGACCCGCGAGTCAAGGGTGGCAGAGGTTACCCGATCGGGACCGGGTGGGCTGGCATGACCGGCGGAACGGTCGTACGCGGCGACACACTGCAAGAAACACTGGTGCTCAATACAGTCAAGGAAGCAGTAGACCCGACGGCCACGGGAGACACACCGATCTGGGAACGCGATCCTGATACCGCCAAGCAACGCCTTTTCGATCCAAGTGCACCCAAGGAAGGCGTGATGCCGAACGGCCCTGCTGACTTGGCAACCTGGCAAACCCGACGCATCCGCCTCTTCCCAGAAGGGGACCGCGTCACGAGAGTGCTCGTCTGCAATGGTGACCGCATCCCAGACGCAGGAAAGAATGTTTTCGGCGACCCGATGACGCCATACCGGTACAGCCCGAATCAGAGTAAGAAAGACCTCACCGCGTACTACCCGAAGCCATACGATTCAGAGCGCACCGTGTGGAACTCGATCGATGCGCTCCTTGTCAGTGAAAATGACGCCGGGTTTGGCGGAAAGAACCTGGCCCCGATCAAACCCGCAACACTCGCAAATCTGGCGGAGATTGCCGACGTGACCAGGGAGCAAGAACTGCTCGACATCGCCATTGTCTCCATGGCTTACGGCCCTCAGAGTTCTTCTGTCGGCACCGTGATCAGCGGCGAAATCGGGCTGCCCCTCTATCTGCTGCAGAACAATGAGTATTCCACCACCGACCGGCAACGTGTCCGCGCGGCCGCCCAGGCGGTGCGCGATACAGCGGTTTGCCTCGGCTGGTTTGAAGGACAACTCGCGGTCGCGGCAGGCGGAGAGTACAGCTTCGGCACCAAGTCGGCGGACCGACTCTACGCCCTTCTCGAACCCGAGTTCATGACGTGGCTCCGGAATCTCAACATCGACGACGTAGCCTCCGAGTGCGTGCGCTGGCAGGAACTCGTCCGGGATAGCGCACTCGAGCTTGCAGCGGAACTCGTCCGAGGAGCAGGACCCAAAGCCATGATCGGCCGCCTCGATAGCACTGAAGACGGCAAAGGCCGTGTGATCAACGCCGGATCCATCCATAACCAGCTGCTTCGGAAGCTGCGCGACGCCCTTCCGCTGCTTGCCCAGCGAAACGCCGACCGCACATCACAACAGGGAGAAAACCATGACTAAACCCACCCTCCGCGCCGCAGTAGGGGCAACGGCGACGCGGCTACAGAACCACTACCTAGAGCAAGCCCATACCGCTCTAGGAGCTAGCGCCCGCGGATCGCTTGCCGACCTGCGCAAATATGCCTCAATAGGATTGGAGCATAACCCGCTCGCACTCCAAGACGTGCTCATGCTGCTGCAACCGGAACTCAGTGATCAAGAACTGGGAAAGTCTGACAAGCCCTCCCCAAGCGAGTACGCAGCGTTCTACGCACTCGCCCTGTTCGGGGTCCACATGCAAAGTGCACGCACACCGGCGCACAAGCAGGGAGATTCGTTCGCACTCGCATGTGGTCAGCTCTACAGAAAAACTGAGTCCAACTCAATAAAGCAGCGGTTCGACGCGATGCAGGTTGCTCTGGATTTCCCATCACGGATCACCCATCTACGTTCACTCGTCAGCCTGCTTCGCTCGCAAGACTTGCCGTTTGATTACGGGCAATTCGCCGGGGATCTCCGATCGCTCCAAAACCCAAAGTACCGGGACGGCGTTTTGCTGCGGTGGGGTAGAGACTTCGCCATCGGAACACTCCGGCCCTCTGCCCAGGCAGAAGCACAAGAACTCGACAACGCAATCCGCTAACTTCTACTTTTCGAAAGGACAATCATGTCTCTCATCATCGATATCCACGCACTTCAGACAGTCCCGCCTTCACTCATCAACCGCGACGATACCGGCGCCCCTAAGACAGCCGTGTTCGGCGGCGTCCCACGTCAGCGCGTCTCCTCCCAGTCCTGGAAGCGCGCAATCCGCAAGTACTTCGCCGAGCACTTCGATCCAGAATCCATCGGTGACCGCTCCAAGCGCCTTCCAGAAAAGATCGCGAAGCAGCTCGCCAAAGTTGCCGGCATCTCCGATGAAGACGCCATCAAGCGCACGGAGCAGCTCTTCAACGCTGTAAAGATCAAGACCGTCGTAGAGAAGCCAAAGAAGGGCGACGACACCGAACACAACCCATGGCCACAAACCACCTACCTGATCTTCCTCAGCCCACAGCAAATCGATCGCGCTGTCCGCGAGCTTGCTGAGCGCGACGGTCAGAAGTTCACTAAGGCCGAAGCGACTGCCATTTTGGATACCAACCACAGCGTGGACATGTCTATGTTCGGTCGAATGGTTGCTGACGACGCATCCTTCAATGTCGACGCAGCAGTCCAGGTAGCGCACGCCATCGGCGTGCACGCATCCGCGCCCGAATTCGACTTCTACACCGCCGTCGACGACCTTGCCGAAGAAGGCGAAGAAACTGGTGCAGGGATGCTCGGCACTGTACAGATGATGTCCTCCAGCCTCTACCGCTACGCCACCATCAACGTCGACGGCCTGAAGAAAAACCTCGAGTCCACCGATGCCACGATTAAGGCTGTCGAGCAGTTCATCGAGGCATTCGTCGCGTCCATGCCAACTGGCAAGATCAATACCTTTGCCAACCAGACTCTCCCCGAGCTCGTGTTTGTGACCGTCCGCGATACCCGCCCAGTCTCCCTCGTCACTGCTTTTGAAGACGCGGTGACTGCAACCGAGCAACTCGACCGTCGCCACGTAGCAGCAGCACGTCTTGCCGACGAGGCACGCGCAATTCAGGACACCTACAGCTTCGTCCCCACCAGCCAATACGTCCTCGGTCTCGGCGATATCGCCGCGCCATTCGACGGCCTCGCGGAGCGCGTAACACTGAAGGAGCTGGGCGAACGCGTCGCAGCCGACGTTGCCACCGCACTAGGTGATGACGCATGAGTTCCTCCCTACTCCTCCTACTGAAAGGGCCCCTACAGTCATGGGGTGATGAGTCTCGGCACAAAATACGTGCTACTGCGCTCACACCGACGAAATCGGGCATCATCGGACTCATCGCTGCAGCACAGGGGCGGCGTCGAACGGACCCAGTCGAAGACCTCACTCGCCTCCGGCTCGGAGTGCGCGTTGACCAGTCAGGCAGCCTACTGCGCGACTATCAGACGGCCCAGCCCTGGCTTACCGACCCGAACGCATCCGCGGAGCTCATCACCCGATACTTCCTCAGCGACGCTGCGTTCGTAGTAGCTGTCGAATCGGACGACCGTGCCCTGCTGGAGGGCATCGCGGAAGCACTACGCGCTCCCGCATTCCCACTCTTCATGGGCCGAAGGTCATGTCCGGTGCACCCAGGACTAGTGATCGGCATCGTCGACACCGACGCGGAAACTGCGCTGCGCGAGCATCCTACGTGGCATGCAACAGCACAGCACAAGCGTGAAGCGCCAAAACACGTCAACTTGGCGCTCTACCGGGATGCGGACGAGGAAGAACAAGGCGGAGTCCGGCGACAGGACGTGCCCATAAGCTTCGACCCGCAGCACCGACGCTACGGGTGGCGTGACGTTCTGCGCGTAGAGGACGTCGCTATCGATAATCCGGATGGAACTGAATCGCTGGTGGACAGTGACGTTTTCTTCGAAACGGTGATCAAGGCATGAGCAATACATTCACAAGGATCCTCATTAACCCCGCCCGACGCCAAGGCAGGCGACTGCTCACCGACTCCCAAGCGATGCACGCCGCCGTACGCAGTGCGTTCCCGCCGGATCTCGATGAGACTGCAGGGCGGGTGCTGTGGCGCGTCGATAGCCAAGAACACACCCACGTGCTCTACATCGTGGGGCCCGAAAAGCCGACCGCTGACTCCATCGTGGAACAAGCAGGGTGGGATACCCGGCCGGCGAAAATCGCCGACTACAGCCGCTTCCTCGACAGCATCATGAAAGGGCAGCGTTGGAAGTTCGAACTCGTTGCCAACCCAACGTATAGCGAGTTTCAGCAGGGTAAACGGGGCAAGATCAAGGCGCACGTTTCCCCGCGTCACCAGCTTGCTTGGCTGCGTAAAAAGTCACTCGCACATGGGTTTGCGCTGGCACCAGGGCTCGATGACGAGGTCAACGACGAAGAGCGCGCACACTGGGACGCGTTTGAAGCACCGGCAGTCATCCAAAGCTGGACCGACGTGTTCCACCGGAAGAAAGCCGACGGCACCAAAGGCAGGCCCGTACGGATCGCCAAGGCCCGTTTTTCCGGAGTCCTGGAAGTCACTGACGTCGAGGCTTTTCGACGCACCCTCACCCAAGGCATCGGACGTGGTCGCGGCTACGGCTGTGGCCTCCTGACGCTAGCCCCATCAAATAGGTGCTGAGATGCCAACACCTGACGAACTGCCGATCACTCGCCGTGCACTCGCGCGAATGAGTGATCGGCTGTCCTTCCTTTACGCGGAACGGTGCGTGGTCAACCGTGACGGCAACGCGTTGACGATCACCGACCAACGCGGCACCGCACACGTCCCCGCGACACAACTTGCGGTGCTCCTGCTCGGCCCCGGAACCCGGATCACCTACGCCGCGATGGCACTCCTCGGCGACGCAGGCACCAGCACAGTTTGGGTCGGCGAGCGCGGTGTCCGGTACTACGCCTCCGGCCGCCCACCCGCGAAGTCATCGCGGATGGCGCTGCTCCAAGCGGAAGTCGTAACGCACCAGCGCAAACGGCTTGACTGCGCCCGGAAAATGTACAGCCTCAGATTCCCGGGAGAGGACGTGTCCACTCTCACCATGGCGCAGCTGCGCGGCAGGGAAGGCTCCCGCATGAAACGTGTCTACGCCGCCGAAGCCGAACGAACCGGCGTGTACTGGGACCGACGAAGCTACGACCCGCACGACTTCGACTCCGGCACACCCATCAACCAAGCGCTCACTGCGGCAAGCGCAGCGCTCTACGGCATTGCTCACGCAGTCATTGCCGGGCTTGGGTTCGTTCCCGCACTCGGAGTTGTCCACACCGGAACAGACCGCGCGTTCGTCTACGACATCGCCGACCTGTACAAAGCCGAGATCGCCATCCCCGCCGCGTTCGACGCAGTAGCTGAAGCGAAAGGGAAACCGCATATCGAGGTGCGACGGAAGGTGCGCGACGCTGTCGTCGAAAAGCGACTGATGCAGCGCATGGTCAAAGACCTCCAATACGTCATGGACGTACCCGAAGAAGAACTCTACAGCGATGTCGAACTGATGCTGTGGAGCGAATTGGAAGTCATCTCTGCAGGCGTCAACTGGGCAGAGGAAGAGGCACTGCAATGATGGTGCTCATCGTCACCGCATGCCCGGCGGGCCTGCGCGGCGACCTGACAAAGTGGCTCATGGAACTCAGCCCAGGTGTCTTCGTGGGCACCCCATCAGCTCGCATCCGAGACCTACTCTGGGACCGCACCATCGAGCTCTGCAAAGACGGCAGGGCACTGCTCGTCTACAGCTCAAATAACGAGCAAGGCATGGAGTTCCGCGAGCACCGGCACGCCTGGAAACCGACAGACTTCGACGGCATTACGCTCATGATGCGCGAGAACGCGCGAGCACCAAAACGGCGCACCGGGTGGAGCAAGGCACGACGGCAGCGCATCGCATACGAGCGAGACAGGCGGACTTCGTCTTAGGTCGTGGCCACGGACGGGGAGATTGACATGCCTGGGTGGTCGAAAGGGTAGGCCTGAAATAGTTCCCGCGTCCGGGAACTATTTTTGGTTTGGGCCGATTCCGGTCGACCAACACTTACGTTTCCCCAGTTCGCGACGACTGTCCACGAAGAAAGGTCCCCGGTTTCAAAAAACGTTGGGAACTTTCTCGGCGGGCGACGGGTGGCGGGCGAGGCTAGGGGCGTCGAAAAATAATAAGCACTGAGGGAGCCGAACACGCCGTTTTTACGTCTAAACGGTATGAACACTCTCTACAACGGCATGACCATCGACCTCGACACGCCCCTGATCCACCAAAAACAGCGAACACCAAACCATGCATACCAGCAGGTCAGCGTGCGTCGCTACCTACAAAACGAACACTGCCTGCAACCATGGCAAGTCCAAAACAATGCGCGCTACCACCCCAAAAACGTCAGGTATCACGCCCCGGCAGCAGTCCGTGCAATCGCACACGCGGTAGAACAACCCGGCAGCATCATCGCCGGATTCTCGGCACTCGCGCTCTACGGCTTGCCCTATCTCGTCGAAGGCGCTGACACCACCCTGGTGACCACCTCCGGCCACACCAGCGTAGCCGGGGCCTGCCGTCCGACAATCCGCCGATCGCGGATCTCACTTGCAACATGGACCGTCACCCACCGAGGTGTATCACTGCAAGCGGTCACACCACTCACCGCCGTAATACAGGCACTTGTGCAGGTCAAACGTGGTGAGCACCTGTGGAGAACCGTCACTGTAGAGGGGCTGGCCCCCGAAGAGGTCAGAGGTATCCAACTAGTTGACTGTGCGCGACGTTTTTGGGGCATCACACCCAGCAGCATCGCCAAGGCAGCTAGGCACAAAATTGACGCCACATGGCTGCACAAGGTGCTACGACACAGCAGCGTATTGGCGGACTCACCAAAAGAAACTGAAATGCGCCTGCTGGTTGCCGCCCTGGCCAACCGGTACGGCTGCACGGTCGAAGAACAAGTGCCACTGAGGGTCGGTGACCAGCTTGTCACAGTGTTTGACCTTGCCATTCCCGAGTTGAAGATTGCCGTCATGTACGACGGCGCACATCACTCCGATTACCAACAGCGGAATAAGGACTCCTCCATCACCTTAAAGATGATTCGGCAAGGTTGGACACCGGCGCGGTGCTCGGCAGCCACAATGTTTGAGTGCCTCACCTTGATCGAAGAGCTGATGCAGGAAGGCCGGGTTCGTGTGCAGACCAGAAAAGTTCCCAACGGATTTTGAATAACGGGAACTTTCTTCGTGGACATGCGTCGCCACCTGCGGAAACACGAGTGCCGGTCGACGGGAACGGGCCTGAAAGCCGAAATCGTTCCCGGGCGCGGGAACTTTTTCGGAGGGGCAAGGCGGGGCGGAGCTGGGGACGTGGCAGGGCCCTACGCCCCGGCCTTGGCCGCCCTCCGCACCTGCAGCGCGCCGACGAACCCGAGGGCCAGGAAGGCGGTGGCGGCGAGGAGGGACCAGCGGGCGGCGTCGGCCATGCCCTCGCTGAGGGCCTGCACGACGACGGCGGTTTGGTCGCCGAATGCGCTGGCTGCGCCCTCCATGCGGAGTTGGGTGATGGCGGAGCCGGCGGATTGGCGGGTGGCGGTGGAGGTGGCGTCGGCAAGGGGGCCGGTGATGCCGGCGGCCGTCAGTGTTTTGGGGAGGGCGATGGCGAGGGCCATCGAGAAGACGGAGCCGGAGACCGCGGTGCCGAGGGCGGAGCCGATCTGGCGGACGGTGCTTTGCGTGGCGGAGCCTTGGCCGGAGCGCTGTACCGGAATATCCCGGAGCACGGTGCCGGTGAGCTGCGCCGATGCAAGGCCCAGGCCCAGGCCGTAGAGGGTGAGTGGGGCGGCGATGAGCCAGCCGCTGGTGTTTGCACCCATGACGGAGGCGAGGATGATGACGCCCACAACCTCGAGGGCGAGGCCGATCAGGACGGTGCCCGGCGCGCCGAAGCGGGCGGCGACGTGGCGGGCTGCCGCGCCGGAGAGGAATGCGCCGACGGCCATCGCCGCCAGGACGAGGCCGGCGGACATGACGGACAGGCCCAGCGCATTAATAAGGTAGAGCGGCAAAATGAAGATGATGGCGAACTCGCCGATGGCGACGGCGCCGGCGGTGATGTTGCCCCAGGAGAAGGTGGAGTAGGAGAACAGGCCCAAGTCGAGGAGCGCGGAGCGTTCCACGCGCTGGCGGTGCTGCTCCCAGCGGATGAACAGGGCGAAGGCCACGGCGGAGATCGCAAGTGCGACGGGGACGGGGGAGACCGGGGCGGTGGTGGGCCAGGTCCAGCCGAGCACGGTCAGGGGTTCCTTGGGGGTCCACCAGCCGAGGTCGGGCGCCTCGATGATGGCGAAGACGAGGGTGCCGAAGGCGATGGCGCTGAGCTGGGCGCCGTCGACGTCGATGCCGGGGAGCTTGTCGGGGCTGCGGGTCTCGCGGACGGTGAGCACCGCGCCGATGGCGACGATCACGCCGATTGGCACGTTGACCAGGAAGATCCAGTGCCAGGACACCCACTGCGTCAGTGCGCCACCGGCCAGGGGGCCGACGGCGGCGGCTCCAGAGATCACGGCGCCCCATACGCCGAAGGCGGCCGCGCGATACTTCCCGCGGAAGACCGCGTTTACCGTCGAAAGGGTTGACGGCATGATGAGGGCAGCACCGACGGCTTGCACTGCACGGGCGGAAATGAGGGTCGAGGCGGACGTCGAAAAGCCGGCGAGGACGCTGCCCGCGACGAACACCCCGAGGCCCGCGAGGAAGGCGCGCTTGCGGCCCCACGAATCCGCAATCTTGCCCGTGGACAGCAACAACGCGGCGAGCAGCACCGCGTACAGGCTGTTCACCCACTGTGCCTGGGTGAGGTCCAGGCCGAGGTCAGTAATTATCGACGGCAACGCCACGCCAACGATCGTGCCGTCGAGAACGATGACTCCGAGTCCCACCGAGAGGACGGCGAGGCTGATCCAGTCGCGACGCGTTGGCGTGGTGACCTCTACTTCGCTCATCACTAGCGCCTTACTGATTCTGGCCCAACAGGCTTGAGCGCGCGACCGAGCGCCGCCATGAACAGGCCCAACGCAATCGTGATCGCGATGTGGCCCAAGCCCGCGATACCCGCGATCATCGCCGTGGACTCCTTGCCCTGCACGGTGAGAATGCCGTGCCAGACCATCATGCCCGAGGTCATGAGCACGCCGACGTTGTACACCCAGAAGAACCACGTGAACAGCTTGCCGGACCGCGAAACCCGGAACAGTTTCTCCAACACCAAGAAAATCAACGACATGACGAACCCGAGCACCAGCAAGTGCGTGTGCGTCACCCCAAGCTGTGTGAACTGGCCGTCCGGAAAATCATTCGCGCGGGTGAACTCGCGGTAGAACAACCCCGCGCCCAACCCAAGCACCAAGTACAACACTGCTGCCCTGTACAACTTCTGCACCTTGCACACTCCTTCTACAACCGCCAGCACCGGCGGGAAATCTATTGACACCATCAATGGTGCTGGAGCGGGCGCAGAAAGTAATCGCGCAGCAGGTTGAATGTTGCGTCAACCGATCGGTTGAGTGGGGTTAGCGGGACGTAATAAGGAACCCCGCGAGGCCAAGCAGCACGGCCACCGTAACCGCTAGCGTTTCGATAAGCACCTGCCGCTCTTCATCGTTGAGGTCAATGCCCTGCTCGCGCTTCGAAGAGATTTGTTCAAACTGGCTCGACGTCCACCCAGGTTCGTTTTTGATGAGCGGACGCTTTTCCGTCAGCGGGGTGAATGTGCCCGGCGCGTCCTCGCGAAGGCCGCAGGAGGACGGATTCTTCGGCATAAACTTAGGTGATTCGGTATTTGTTCTGCACGGCTTGTGAGTGAGCGAATCGAATTCCCACGTAAGCTTTGTGATTTTGCGCCGCCCTGCCTGCTCTGTAGAACTCTGGGTCCCGCCGATTGAAAGCACCCCAAGGAGCCCTGCAGGTTCGCCATTCTTATCGACGAGCCACCCTGGGCCACCAGAGTCACCGGAGATCGGGGCCTCGTCCGCAACTACACTGGTGACGCCGTCAGCTGCACCTTCAATTACCCCGCACACCACCTTGCCCATCTGCCGGGAGTTCATACACGCACGCATCCCCTTCATCAGCGAAGGGTAACTGGCAAGCGCGTCACCTGAATAGCGATTATCACCAGCAACAATGTCGCTGAATAGCTGTACTGCCATCACGTCATCGTTGAGGTAATTAAAAGCTCCATCCTCGGGAGGCACTGCAGAACGCGTGGTCTTGCCCACCGGAATATTGCCCTTGTAGACGAGCTCGCCGGGGGCTTCCCTAAAACAGTGCCGCGCAAGGTACACAGTATGCGACTTCTTATCGACGTACCCCACCTGGCACCCACCGTTTCGGCGCCCTACCGCATCCCCCTGGTTCACGACCACCGGGCCGTTCTGCTTGCTCGACGAACCCGAAGAGTCCGACGAACCCGAAGGCTCCGAGGATTCCGCCTGAGCGGGCACCGTCAAACCTGTCACCGCCATCCCAGCCACGAGAGTTGTTGCCAGTACTGTTTTCATGCTTCGCACGTTGTGCTCCTTTGGGGTGCCGCTTGGGTGAGCGGAGGGGGCGTCGATACGTAAGAAACGATACACTACCTGCATGAATAAAATGAGGATTAGTGCAGTAATTGCGCTTGGCGCCGCGCTCGTTGCATGCGACGACGAGCCCGCCGACATCTCCGCCGGTTTCTACGAGCCCGAGCACGGCCTGTACTGCGCCGTCGACACCGCCGAGGAAATGCTGGACTGCACCATGCAGCTCGTCGATGCGCCCGACGCCCAGTACCCTAACGAGTACTCCGGCGAGCCCACGAACTGGCTGTACTTCGACCCGGTGCTCGGCTTCGTCCCCTCCCACGACGTCGGCGCCACCTACCCCGAGCACGGCCACGAACTGCAGCCCGACGAGCACCCGCGCTGGCGCGACTGGGCCGTCACGCACAACGGGGACGGCGGAGTGATCGTGGCGAAGGGTGCGCACTGGTTTAACGTGAAACATGGCGAACTCACCTTATCGACGCCACCACTGAAAGACCCCGAGCATGTTTCCGCAGGCCAGAACGCTCGAATCGGCGACTACTGCGGCACCGTGCAGGCCGCTATTTGCGGGGAGGGCCTGGACGTGATTGCGATTGAGGAGGGCACAGACTGCGAAGCGGCGACCACCGCAATCGGCACGTTTGTGTCGCCGGACGGCGTGACCATGACCGGGTGGGAGTGCGACCGGAGCGGCTACGGCCCGTGGAGCTCCCGCGACCACGACGGGATGCCCGTGTGCCGCGACATCACCGGCGACGCCGGTGCCGTCCAGCTGGCGAAGTGGACGGGTTAAGGTAAGGCCATGAAGAAGATTGGCGCAGTGGCGGCCGCATTCGGTATCGCCGCTGGTTTGGTGGCGGGCTGCGCGCCCGCCAAGCAGCAGGAGATCACGATCACGCAGCGGCCCACCCCGGAGGCGGCGCCTGCGGAAGCAGCGGGGGGAAGAAAACTCGGCGGAGGAGGCGCCGTCACCTTCGGCAAAGCAGTCGAAGTCGCCGAAGCGGGAGAAGTCCGGCAAGTTGACGGAAGTCGATGGGAAGGAGTTCGCCTATGGCGTGGGTGGATTTGACTACTACATCGGCATGCCTGACCAAGACATGTATTGCCTTCCGGAAACATCTACAAAGAACTTTTGGTGCATGGCAGAGTTCAGTAAACCCGCACCTGCGCTGAAGAATTCCGACGAGTTTTCCGGTCAGCAGCTTCCAAATGCGGTCAGCTATCAACCGGCTGTCGGCTTCGAACCAATCGGAACGCTGGCAACCCCACTTGAGACAGACGTTCGCCCCCTCGCACCCGGCGAAACAACCACCATCAATGGGTTCACCTTTGAGAATCAGGGCGCCAAGGTTACCGTCACGCGCGGCATACATACCTTCACCATGACAGACGGCCAGTTCACGGCAAGTACGCCACCACTTGCCGACGCCACCAAACCTGCAGGTAAAAACGCCTCCGAGGGCTCCTACTGTGGTTCCCTCGAGCACGGGTACCGCATCATCGCCCTTGAGGACGGCACCGACTGCCCGGCGGCGCTAGCAACGTTTGAGGACTACCTATCCGGCTCTCCGAAGGGTGGATCGCCACAGGGACAAGCCCAGTTCTACACCGCACCGGATACCGGGTGGGGTTGTGCGCGCGGCTTCCGCTTCCCGTGGGAAGAGAACATCGGCGCCAATATGAAGCCGACCTGCAGCCCGAAGAATGGCGCTGGTGGCTCGGCAGCGGCACTGAGGAAGGAGGATGTGCGCTAGGGCTCTCTGGCCCCTCGATGGCCGAAAACGCGTTCCGCCTAGAAAGACCAGTGGTAGTCAGCTATTTTGTGTTCTGGCCACCGGCGGTCGTGCCGCTCGTCGATGTGAAGCATGGTCCACACTCCGTCGATTTCGGATCCGTAGTGGCGAGCGAAGAGGACCGCCATCGAAAATTTCGTATCGATGACGGCTTCCTTCCACATTTGAAGCCCCTGCATCTCCTCGTCGGAGTAGCTCACAACTCTGATGTAACGGCCTTGTTCCAGTGGTTTTCCTGCTCGAGTAAACGAGCGTGGGTAGTGCGCGTACGGTGGTGTCTTAAAACTGTGTCCCCAAAACTCAGGGTATCGCTGGTAGTACAACAGCACAGTTGGCCACCCACAGCCGGACATGAGTTCGGCTCGGTGGATCAGTTGATTGTTGCGAACTTCCGGACCAGTGTGGTCGATTTTCTCGCCGTCGCGAAAGTAGATGTGCTCAGACTGAGCGGGATAGGAGTGCACACGGTACACCGTAAAATCAGTGAACGGGCCCTCGGCGTCCGTGGTACCTCCACTGTATTTCATGCAATCGAACGTCACCTCTGTCGAGGTGTTGTGCATCATGAGGCTTCTCAGCACGCCAGAAGCACTCAGGTCTGTAATATCTTCGAACTCGGTGAGCCCCTGGTTTTCGCAAAAGTCAGCCCACAGCGGACTCTCCATATTCAGTACTCCTTCCAACATCGTCTATGTGTGATCGTCAACAGGATTAGTGAAAACACAGAGTTTTCCGTTAAAGGTGTACTGAGGGCATTCAAATCGGCCGATCGCAAACCTATACCCACCATAACCGGCTTTATAACCCCATTCGGGAATCGCAAGGCCGATGCCATCTACCTCCGTAAAATATGTTCCAGCTTCATCAGGGATGTTGTATGGAAAACGGCTTGCATTGTTTAGACCAGGCCGGGTAACTTCGCCGGTTATCTCCTCTCCTGTTTCGTCTAGGCGCAAGCGACGATCTTCCCTCAAGCGGGTATCAAGCTGGAAAGTGAAGTCCGGTAAATCCAAATTATTGACACTCGTGATCACTTCTCCATGTCTTCGTTGAATTAACTTGTCAGTAATAGTCCACCCAAAGGCCCGCGACCATTTGGGTTCAATAGGTGCGACCGGTGATATTGGTTTTGTTTCCCCAATACAAAATTCGATCTTTTTACTGATCCTGTAGTCTGAATAGCGGTATGGTCCCCAAATTTGACCTGATGCGTACACATCACATTCTACCCCTTTGGGTTCTATCGCTCCTGCCACAGCTCGTAATTCGGTGACCGGCAAACTTTTAGCAACATCTTTCACCGTGGGCATTCCAAAGTAGTTGTTACCATTAGCACTAAATGAAATTCCACGGTTTGAGCACATAAATTGCACTCCATCTAGAATTCCGTACTCTGCTGCGATTCGAGCAACAGCATTGAAGCATGAGAACGGCTGCCAAAACACATTGGGGTCCGCATAAAGAACCCCACCCTCGAAACGTTGCTGTTGAACTCCTTGATCGTTGATGAACATATCCTCGACAGGATAGCCGTAGCCACTGGCTTGGTAGCCTTGCGCAGCCCACGAAGCCAGTATCCCGCCCCGAACCGCATGCGCTCCCACCGCGGGGGTCCAGTAGATCATGCCACCCTCAAAGACGTTATAACGTCCAATTCCATCTGGAGTGGTCAGTTCATCACTTATAGGGTAACCAAGCTCGCTGTTTTGAGCTCCCATGGATTGCCACTTATCGTAGATCGCGCCCTGTATGCTGGCCTGCGAAGCTGGCAGTGCATTGTGGGTGTAGACGTGACCCCCCTGGAAGTCCTGCTTGAACCACTGGTCCCCTAGAGCCATGTCACTAGTGGTGGGGTAGCCGAGGAATCCTTGTTCCCAGCCATGGCGCTGCCAGACTTTCGAGACAGGAATACTGACGCTATGTGCACCGGTTTTGGGATGCCAGTAGATGTATCCGTTAAGAAATTCCGAACGCTTGCCTACGCCATCCGGATTGGTCTTTTCGTTAGACTTCGGCAGATTAAGGAAACTCGCCGGACCCCCGATCTGGTCATACTTGATTTTGATCGCCCCACAGACCTTGAACCAGGATGGCCAGTAAACGCTGCATCCTGCCGCAGCCCGCAGGTTAGAAACCTCTGTCGACTGCAAATAAGCCTCAGTCGTCTCTGCGTTGTCCGCATCGACCTTGCTGAAATCCTCTGGGATCGCCTCATAATCAGAGCGCATCTGGCCTTCAACTATCGTCTCTTTCGGATAGCTCGTGGAATGCCATCCCTCCAGGCCCTGTGGGTCAAGATCGTCATCAGACACTTCATTAACCTGATATTTTTCAGCTCCGGGCGGGGTGGGGAAGCCCCACTTTGCGAAAGGACTACTCATGTCATCGTCCGGAACGTAAAAGCCACTGTCGCTAGTTGACAGGTCGTCCGTTGGGGTCTCATAACCTGCAACATCGCTATTAGTCAACGAGCTTTCTAATTGCGGGAAAGATTGAGCATGAGCTGGCGAACCAAATGAAGTGGCGAGAAGGATACTCGAGACCATCGCGGCCAGTCGGAATAAAGTTTTAGGCACAGCTACCCTTTCGGTAGAAGAGATTGTGACAAGCTAACAACCCGACATCTACTGTACCAAAGTTTCAAGAGCCCCGAACTCTCTTTAAGAAGGGTTCTCGCAAACAAAAAGAATGGGGCGAAACAATGACACGGTAAAAATAAACACCGCTTGGCCTCTACCATACGCCTTCCACCACTCGTCCCCTTGTAAACGAATGAGTTTTCTTTACAACTTGAGCCCATCCACGAACCGCGCGATCATGGGCTCGCCCAGCAGGTAGGCGCCGTAAACCCCAAGCCCTGCCAGGCCGATTACGATCGACAGCGTGAGCCCCAAGACCATGTCCTCCTGCTGGCGGCTCAGCGGGTCACCACTCTTGATCTTCGAGGACAACACCTCGAACTCGGTGGCTACTCGCTTCATCCAGGGCTGGCCGGGTGGGCGCATTCTGGTGACGGGTGCGAGGAGGCCGGGGGCGTCGTCGTGAATCCCGCACGATTCCGGCCGCGTGCGCGTGTAGGAGGGAACTTCCGTGCTGGCACGGCAGGACTTCGCGGTTACGGAGGTGAGTTTCCACTCGTACCAGGGCCTACCGTTCGGGGTTTCGGTAGTGCTGGTCTGCGAGATCACGCCAACGAATGAGAGGGGGTTGCCGGAGTCATCGACGAGCCAGGCTGGACCACCTGAGTCACCTTGGATGAGGGTGTCATCGGATTCGACCTTAATTACGCCGTCGCCGGCGCCCTGGAGGCTGCCACACACATCTTTGCGCTGCTTTACCGAGTTAGCGCACACTTCCATACCGGACTCGAGGGTGTCGTAATCTACAATGGCGTCGCCCGAAAAGAGGTTCTGGCCTGCGATAACATCCTCGTAGAGCCTGACGGCCATGACGTCGTCGTTTTTGAAGCGGACGTCGATAAGCCCGGCGCGAGTACTGTAGCCGACGGCTTGACTGTTCTTGTAGAGAACTTCCCCCGGGCCCTGCGTGAAGCAGTGGCGCGCGACGTACACCGTTTTCGACGCCGCATCGACGTAGCCAACCTGGCACCTCGTGATGCCGACCTCAACAATGTCGCCTTGGTTCACCACGACGCCGGCGGTGTAGCGCACGGAACTGAGGTCCGCAGCAGCGTTGGGAGCGGCGGCGCCCGCTAGCGCCAGCGTTGCTACTAGCGCTGCAGCTCCGAGTTTAGTTGCGCGTCGCACCTGCGCTCCTTTTGGGTGAAAAACAACATAGTTAAAGACATCTTAGCCTAGTCCACCGCTACGTTTCCCATGTTTCACGTGAAACACACCGGGGTTAACCCATAGACCCAGGCACACCACGGCTGTACTATGGGGTCAATCTTTAGGATGATGAAAGGAAAATCGTGCAGGGACAGCCAGCGACAGACGAAATATTCGCAGCTCACGAGGGTGGAAAGCTTGCCATCCAATCCCGGATGGAAGTGAGCAGCATGCGCGATCTTGCCATCTGCTACACGCCGGGGGTAGCGGAAGTCTGCGAAGCCATCGCACAGGACCCCGCCCAGGCGCGCCGCTACACGGGAGCCGGGAACACCGTCGCCGTCATCACCGACGGCACCGCGGTCCTCGGGCTCGGGGACATCGGCCCCCAAGCATCGCTGCCCGTCATGGAAGGCAAAGCCCAGCTCTTCCAGCAGTTCGCTGGACTGAACTCCTTTCCGATCGTCCTCGACACCCAGGACGTCGACGAAATCGTCGACACCGTCGTGCGAATCGCGCCCTCCTTCGCGGCCATCAACCTCGAAGACATCGCCGCGCCACGCTGCTTCGACATCGAACGCCGCCTCGACGAACGCCTCAACATCCCCGTCATGCACGACGACCAGCACGGCACCGCCGTCGTTATCTATGCGGCACTACGCAACGCCGCGCGCGTCCTCGGCCGCACCCTCGCTGACCTGCGCGTTGTCATCTCCGGCGCCGGAGCCGCGGGCATCGCATGCGTCGACATGCTTCTCGACGCCGGCATCCGCGACATCATCGTCCTCGACTCCCAAGGCCCCATCCACGCCGACCGCGTCGGCCTCAGCCCAGTCAAACAGTCCCTCGCCGCGCGCACCAACCCCCGCAACATCCACACCACCGTCGACGACGCCCTCCGCGACGCCGACACCTTCATCGGCCTCTCGCGCGGCCACATCACCGAAGAACAAGTCCTCCTCATGTCTGAGGCACCGATCCTGTTCTCGCTGGCCAACCCCACCCCGGAAATCGAGCCGGAAGTCGCGCGCAGGCACGGAGGGGTCGTCGCAACGGGGCGCTCGGACATGCCCAACCAGATCAACAACGTCCTCGCGTTCCCCGGCATCTTCCGCGGCGCCATCGACGCCGGCGCCACCCGCATCACCCGCCCCATGCTGCTCGCCGCCTCCGAAGCCATCGCCTCACTTATCGACGCCCCCACCGCCCACAACATCGTCCCCCAAGCACTCGACCCCCGCGTGGCACCGGCCGTCGCCAAGGCGGTAGCGGACGCCGTGTAACAGAACAGGCCAATCAAGCAGTCCCTCCTGCAGGAACTGAACAAGAACGCCAACCTGGTGACCGGTGCCGGCGTCTACGCCAAGGACCAAGCCGTCTTCGAACCGAACGCCAACCTGGTCACCTTCCCCCTCGACGTCGCCGACACCCGCCTCGACGCCAACGGCAACGGCGTCCTCCACTTCGACGGCGAACTGAAACTGCACGGCACCGTCGCCCCCAAGGTCGACATCGACGACATCAAAATCACCATCACCGGCACCAACGCCACCATCACCGGCGACATCGAATCCGGAACGGTCATCGAACGTGAACACAACGACGTAGTCCTGGGCACCTTCCAACTCGACAACGCCATCGACCCATCGCAGCCCAACTTTGCCGCCAAGGCCCGCCCTGTCACCTACGGCGTCGGCATCACGCCACTCGGCCTCAAAGCCGGCGAGACTCCATCCGACGCCAAGGCCGACCTCAACCTGACCTTCGGCAAGGCGGACCTGAGCTCCCGCCTCGACATCGACACCGAAGACAAGCTCAAAGCCGCAGGCATCGCCCTCGGCGTACTGGCTGCTCTCGGTGCCATCGTGGCCGTCGTAGCAGGGCCACTCAAGGACCTACTGCCGTTCGACCTGCCCGCGAAGCTGCCGTTCTAAAACAGCGGTTCACCCACCGGGTGCATCTCACCGCCACCCTGCAACGGCCACGGGAAGAACCCAACGTGGCCGTAAAACAGAGTCAGGCCGAGGAACACCCACATCATGCCGATGATGAACGTCACCGGCACAAACACCTTCCGGGCAACCGGGCTGGTCAGCACGAACGGGGAAAGCAACGCCGAAAGCCCCGTACCCACGTACAAGGTAAACACCATAAACGGTTCAAGCATCGAGCCCGACAACAAACGCGCAATCGGCTCAACCTCTGGTGGACGCCACTGACCAAAATGCATCCCGGCGATACCAAACATGATCAGGCCAAACCCACCGACCGCAGCCACATACAGAATCGGGCGGAGCGTAGCCACCCAGTCCAAATCACGAAGACCGCGGTCAGCACGATCCTCTGCGCGAAGCACGGCAACACCAACGATAAGTGTCATCACACCGTAAAATGCGGCTGGTTCACCAAACGTCACATTATCGACCGCACAACAGAACACACCCTCGATCTGTTCCAGCGGCCACGTGAGCATCATATGCACACCCGTCATCCCGAGAAACGCACCGAGGAACACGAACGCCCAGCCAAACCCAGACACTGAGCGGTCTCCGGCTTTCTGCAACGCACGCATGAACAGCGGCACCATCAGCATAATTACACCGACGACGAGTCCCATCGTCGTGTTGTACGTGATACCTTGCATCAACATGGCCCTAGCTCCTCTCAGCCAACAAGTACTGACGAATCGTCATCAACGCAATCATCGAGCAAAAGGCAATCGTCCACGTCAGCGCCCCAAGGTCCTCACCCTTCACGCCGCCCATGACCCAGAAAAACAGCCCACCGACGACCACAAAGATCGTCAATAGCACCCAACTCGCCGTGAGAAGTTTCGACGCCCACCCCTGCGTCTGATCATCAACCGGCACCAGCTCTTTGCCTACATGCATAGTTGTCCTACTTTCACTCAAGAACTGCAGTACGCACGTACTGCTAAAAAATGAGGATATCCTAATTATGGCGTTTACCTTGGAATATTTGCTTCTTTTCCCGCGGGCTTTACAAGGGAGAAAATTTGGCTATAATAAATGTCGAGCCTCCTGCCCACGGATTCCCCCCGAGTCCGGTTGAGCACTCAACACCCCCCCATTTTCGAGTGCGAGAGCGCAGGGGGTTCACTCTTTGCGTTTTTATGTTTGAGGCCCTTGCAGGCAGGCCCCGGCCCCGCACGGGTTAAGCGACAAAATGTGTGCTTTTCTCGGCGTGTCGACTTAAGTGACAAAATGTGTGCTTTTTCAGGGGTTGGGATGGGTGGGTTGTGGGGTGTTGTGCTGGGGCTATGAGCGTCCTGCCCAGCCGTGTCGGATGGCCCAGGAGGGGTTGAAGTCGGTGTCGATGCCGGTGTCGTAGACTTTCGGCCGGCCGTCGGGTGAGTTGGCTTGGTCGCGTTCACGCATGTGTGCCT